>JAUIKP010000054.1 GCA_030430725.1 Nitrospiria bacterium | reverse complement strand
AATCCTGCCGGGACTTCATAGTGTTGGGAATTGGCTTTTTCCGGAAAGGGTGCTATGCAAGACCTGCCAATGTCCTCAATGAAGGATACCTTATAGGAGAGCAGAGCCTGTTTGTTATAGGAGATCTCCTTCAGCCTCCGGCGGACCAAATGCCGAATGCTCAAACGGAGCACCCCATCCGGAATGACACCCCGATCAGTTAAAGAGCGTGCAAGTGCCGCGAGCATAGCCATGAGAACCTCCAAAAGAACAGAAAATGCATTGAAATATTTGTTAGATGTCAATCGAATTCTTAAAACCTGCTCAATTTCACTATATTCTTATGTCCCCCAGGCATACAAAAAAAAATTAAACAAACCTTAGACAGCTCGTTTTGATTTTTCTGTGATTGTACAGAGACCGATGACAAGCGCCTGAATATGTCAGGAGGTGGGTTACCTAGGATCGAAGAAGTTACAAGGCAGGAGTTCACCCACGAGGTTGTTTAGTACACGAAGCAACCTGTTGGGGCTGTTGCATTGGTGGAGGAGGAAACTATTAGGACAGCAGTGCAGGCGTAGGCCGATTTCGTTAACGACATGGAAGGATTCTGCCACCGACCAAGGACCCACTCATAGATATATTGGGGGCGGCCCAACGGATTTTGGTCGAAAGGCACCCTCAGAAGTCCTTTTGACTCTCCCTTGAAAGCACGGGACGACAAAAATTCTCATGTTGCCCGTCTTGGAGGGAGCATGGGGATCATTGCGCCAATTCAGAAAATGCGTCCAACGCCCGCTCCCTGGAATCGCCCAGTGTGACGATTGGTAGGGGATAATCTTCTCCAAGTTGCACACCCGCCTCCACCAACACTTTTTCAGGCGCCTCCCATGGATTATGGAGGTATTTGTCCGGCATCTTTTTTAACTCGGGGATAAACCGTCGGACATACGCGCCATGGTGATCAAACTTTTTCCCCTGCGTGACGGGATTGAAAATTCTAAAATACGGTGCGGCATCGGCTCCACAGCCTGCGATCCATTGCCAGCTGGCACTGTTGTTGGCAAGATCGGCATCAACCAATGTATCCCAGAACCAATCCTCCCCTAGATGCCAATGCAACATAAGGTTTTTGACCAGAAACGATCCGACAATCATGCGCACGCGGTTATGCATGTACCCGGTTTCCCATAGTTCCCGCATGCCGGCATCCACGATGGGGTATCCGGTTTGGCCTTGTTGCCATTTTTTCAGAGATTTCTGGTCCCTACGCCAGGGAAATTTATTAAATTTCTTTTGCAGATTTTTTCGAGGGAGGTCGGGGAAATGGAAGAGTAGGCTGTAGGAAAACTCCCGCCATCCAAGCTCACTCAGAAATGTTTCGCCGTTTTTTCGCCATCCTTTCGTACCCATGTGTTGTTTGGCGGCATACCACACCTCATTCGGTGAGATTTCCCCAAAATGCAGATGCGGCGATAATCGGGAGACATTATTTTCAGAAGGATAGTTCCGGCCTTCTTTGTACTGTTTGAGGCCATTTTTAAGAAAGGCTTTCAATCGGGCATGTGCCCCGGCTTCTCCGGGCTTCCAATATTTCGCAAGTTTGTTGTGCCAGGCAATAGCCGGCAGCAGTTCTAAATCTATCAGCGCCACACCTCTGTGTGTGGAAAGCCGTAAGTTTTTGGGGGCTTTTGAGGGTCGGCGGGGCTCATTGCCCCTTCCAAGGCATCCCTTTTGATAAAAGGGCGTGAACACCTTATAAGGAGTGCCGTCGCTCTTGAGCGCTGTTTGGGGTTCAAAAAGCAGGGACCCGTTAAAGGTGTGCACCTTCATTCCTTTGGTCTGCAATGTCTCTTGAATGCGGGTATCGCTGGTGATTCGCCAGGGCTCGTAACAGCGGTTCCAATAAATCGCTTCTGCTCCTGTCTCTTTGATGATGTCCATGATTACCTGTTGAGCCGATCCTGCCTCGAAGTAAAGTTTGCTCTGCAAGGCTTCGTTCAGTGCCTTGAGACTTTCATGCAACCACCAACGGCTGGCCCCGCCTAACTTCCATTCTCCGCTATTTTCCTCATCCCAAATAAATAATGGGAGAATGGGGTGCCCTGTTTGATGGGCAGCCAACAATGCCGGGTTGTCCTTGATGCGTAAATCCTGCCGAAACCAGACCACGACAGGGGAGTTGGGTGCTCTCATGTTTTATGTCTTCCTGACTGCTCGGAGCCAAAAATTTAAGGCTTCACCATGTCTGCCAAAGTTTTTAACGATAACCGTCGTGGCAGATCATACATGTTTTTCGGGATCGATCAACCTGAGTAATCGTTTTTACCATTGAATTTGGTTTGCCAAAATGAAATGCCGGGTGTGTCTTTGAAGGGGCCGAGGATTTTTGAGGTGATCCACCCGCCATAAAATTCACCGGATTGGGGATAAACCTTTTGCTTTCCTACATAGCAGGCATCCACCTTTCCGGGATAAAATGCTAAATAATTGGAAATATCCTCATACCCTTTCCCGGGATGTGGGTAACTCCATGCGGCATCAGAAGCCATTCGTTTCCCCATCTTAATTGACCAATAACGCGCCATTCCTTTCCACTCACATACGGTTTGCCTAACGCTCAGCATAAGATAGGCGATGCGGACATCAGTGGGGGGAAAATAATATACCGGAGGGATTCCTGTTTCGAGAATTCGATACCCCTGGGTTGTTTCAGCCAGAATCAGTCCACCAAATTCAACTCTCATCTGTTGATGAACCCGCTGCAGTCTTGGTGGTTGGGGGTAATTCCAAACAGATTCTTGCCCCCGCTTCGGAATCCGGATTTCTATATTTTGGTCAAAGATGGGGTTTGGCATGGTAGTGTCCTAAGATTTTGCAGAACAGATTTGAGTGATTTCAGAGGTCTCTCCATGGCGTGTTGCCCTATCCAACAGGAAGGCCACGGTTATAGACCGGTCCTTGGAATGCGGTCACCATCGGAAGGAGAGGGATAAAGAGTTTTCACAGGTCAGATGGGATTTTTATCCTTGACGTTGATGGCCATCCGGTCGTCCATCTAAATTGTTATCCGCTTCTCCGCATGTAAAAATTCTTTCCCTAGCACCCTGCGTGTTTTATTTCATTAAACTACACCAGTCACGAACTCTCCAAGGAGAACATTCAAAACCCTCGACAAGTCTGCAAGATCTCATGTGTTGACCGAGGATTTCTTTCAAATGGAAAAAACAGCCCATCTAGAAGCGGATAGTTGGTGTAAAGACTGAAGAAGCTGAAAAACAGGAATATCCAACGACGGGGTAAGCTGTTAGCTATGTCTTGCGAAAATCCCGTACCCGGAAACACGTAGGGGTGAAAGTATAAAATTCTTCACCGGAAATGACATCGGAGGGTACTGGTCTCCCGTCAATGGAAAATGGCAGATAATCGCATCTGTAATTACTACAAAATTACTACAGATTATCCGGCTCACTCCAGGTGAGCCGTCTTTCGATGAGCCAGTAGGTGATACCCAAAGCCAACACGACCGCAGCAGTTCCAAAAATATAGGGCGGGGTCATTTCTTTAAAATCGAATATGATCACCTTTCTGGCGATGGCCATTAAGGCGGTCGCCACGACTAATTTAATGTGAATGACATCTTTGCGGATATAGAGGGTAATGTTAATGAAGATTTCTATGGCAATGAGTACCGCTAAAAAAGCGCCAAATGTGCTGACGATATCCCGAATATTGAATGTGGTGAAACTTGGAGAGATCAGTTTGGAATAGATGATATAGACGACATCAACCACTCCCCAGAGAATGGTAAAGACCATCAGTACGGCTAATACTCTGACTGCGGCCCGAATGGTCTGATGAAGGATTTGAATGAGGCGATCTTCCTGATCAAGGGACAATTCTTCCTGCCCGATTTTTCTCATTCGGTCCTTACGGAAATGGTCCATCAAGGATTCCACAATGCTCCCGTGGCTTCCCAAAAATGCCGCAGTGAAGTCTTTTTCCGATAGCGTTTCGAGTCCCTTGACCGCTTGAAAATCATCTTCGGAAACCCGTTTAAATCCCATGCTCCAATCAGAATATTCCCGCCGTTCGATGGGTTTTTTCTTGAGCACGTGAAAGTCGGTATGGCGTGGGTCCCGTTTGATTTTCTCAATCAATGCATTGACCACCTTTTCTTCGCCCTCCATGATTTGGATAAAGGTTTTGTTTCCATACAGCAGCATCCCCGTAATGCCTAACTGGGCATTGTTTTCGCGGCTAATCCTCAGAATATCCTCCAAGTCATCCTGAGACATGGCTCTCGTGGCCGAACTGATATAGGACATTTGGATCATTGGGTGAATCCCTCCTTTTGCTGGGCTAAAAGGCTATGATGTGGATTCTCGATTGTACCTGCAGGAGAATGAGTCTGGTAGGTCATAGGGCATAGAAGGGAGTGTTGAATAATACTGTTCTCCATGGGCAAAAACCCCCAAGGCGACTTTGAAGATCAGAGGCCTCGGGTCGGTTCAAAAAAGCATGCCCTGAGTCTTTCCGAAGGGTCCGTCCAGCAAGGCCACAGCCATTTTTGCGCGCGGAGCGTACAAGGAGTACGTGAGCACGGGAAAATGGCGAGAACGCCGCTGGCGGCTTTTTTCAACAGACCCTAGAAAGAAACAGGGATGAGAAGAGTTTCCGGCTCAGGCCGTCAAATAAGATCCGGCTTCAACGGGAGGCATCCCTTCACCTGAATCGCCATGTATTTTGCTGAATGTGGTGAACATTTCATATACGGAAGGACACAATTCGGAGCAGAGCCAAATTCCTTCTTTTCACGGATGCGGGATGGACGCAGTATGAATGCTTGAATGTACAGGCGACAATGTGTCCGGTAGGGTCTTTTTGCCTTTGAGTTGTTTATCGCCAAATATTCAAGGGTCTCCCATCTTCTACCAGGTAACAAGATGGGCAAGCTTCCGAATTCCGAACCGGAAACCGGATGCCTGTTTGATCCCGAAAACCTTGGGAGCCCATCGTGGCGTGGATGATAGTCTGGTCACCCCGGTTGGGTCAGATATCAATGCCTTTTTCATTGATAGCCATCTTCACCATGACAGTCTTCACCGAAATAGTAGGATGCATGGGAGTGGTGGTGGTCTGGCCGTTCAATGATACCACCACTCCGGGGACGGATTCCCAAATTGGAATTGCCGGATACATCTCAAGCTTAGGCTGCTTGTCGAACATTGTCAGCATGCCGGTGCAAATCAGCACCATACTTTTTTAAGCCCCGGCTTCCTTGATAGCTTGACTTCCGCAAGACGATAACGACTCCACAGGCCGAGCGAGGCGAGGCCGCCGGCCAAAATCATGAAGGTCCCCAAAAAAAATGTAAACGGTTGAGTCATACGATGATTCCTCCTTTTGATGAATGGAAAAGTCGATGAAATGTCGGGAAGAGACAGGGATTGAGGTTGTTGTCCCCACAAACTGACGCTCACCTCGTGAATGATTTTTCTCCAGGCTGATTCCATAGCCGGGCTCCAGGCATCTTCCGCCAACTCTGAAAAAATGTCCAAATATGTTTCCGCCATTCTGAGCAGTTGATGAGGTTCAAGGTGGTTCACTGTTGTGGGGAACAAATCTGTCCATTGTTCTCTGATGGGTGAATGAATTTGCCCACATGAGCGGATTTCCCTGATGATCGTATCGAGGATCTGGACGATGCGCCTGCTGAATGGTTGTAGCCCCATTGAATGGAGAGAAGTGGCTACCTCAGGATGATCTCGCAATAGGCGATGGAAAAGCTTATCGGCAAATGCATCCTCGGCCTCCTTGATCCATCCTAGCCCGCATTCGAGGATGTGTATATCCGTATCCGAAAATTTGGGGGTTATGTGGTCCATGTCAATGTGCCTTTCCTTGTGTCTCTGGATGTAGCTCCTTCCTCAGTGTACACCCTGGGGGCTGAAGGAAGCCAAAAGGAGGTCGAGGGACATGGAAAACCTTAGACAACTGAAAACGTTCAGTCTCTGCGTGTGCGTGTCTAAAGGGAGACCATCTCAAGGACAAGTAACGAAATTGAAATGTTGTCGGGTGGGGAATTCTAAAAACAGGGAGAATCCCGGATATCATGCCTCCAGCCATTTTCGAATATCCTCCGCTGCACGGCGGCCGGACAAGAGGGCTCCATCAATAGTTCCGGTGGCACAACAATCCCCACAGACGAAGACACCATTCTGGACATGTGTCTGACGGGAGAATGGATTAGGAAATGGTGGGACTTGGACGGGTTGAGCGGCTGTGATGTGATAGGCTCGAATGGGCTGCCAGTCTTCGACTGATGAGCCAAACCACTCACGCAATTGTTGGCGTACCCTGGTGGCAAGGTCTTCTTTGGAAGGATCGGCATGGTTGAGCACTGAAACGGAGATTAACTGGTTTTTGGTCCTGGAATAGGTCGGGACGATTTGAGTGAGGACACAGAGATTATTGATTGGACCGGTTCCCTCTCCGTTTAATAATAAAAATGGCCCAGAAAAGGGAGGCTCAGGGGCGCCATAGTAGAGACAGGTCACGCGGTGATAAGGAGATGTTTTGAGGCCGGGCACAAGTCTCGTTGCGGCTGGTCCGTCGGTAGCCAGGACAATGGCACGAGCGGATAAGGATTCGCCGGATTGCAAGGTCACGGATGTTTTCTGGATGGATACGACCCTGGTTTGAGTTCGAATTCGTTCTGCCGGAAGACCGGACATCAATTGTCGGGGTATGGCTCCCATCCCCCTGGCGGGAAGTGAAATGTCTCCAGACGCAAACATGCGAAACACAAATTCCGTCATACGACTGGAAGTCTGTAATTCCGGATCCAAAAAAACACCACCAAGGAAGGGTCGAAAAAATCGTTCGATCATGGAGGAAGAAAATCCAACATTTTTAAGGTGTTGGAATGTGGTGGTTTCCGGTCTTTGAAACAGATCGTTTAGATTTCCAGACCGTGCCCGATGCCGAAAGGCGGCCATCCGAATTTTATCTGAAAGGGTCCCAATAGGAGTGAAAAGCGCTTGAAGGCTCTGAAAGGGATGGCGATAGGGATCCGGCATTCGATGCCATTTCCCAAGACACCGAATCACCGCACCAGGGAAAAAATGATGAAGCTCGAGGGAAGGATAATCCAGCAGGCGTTTGGCCTCAGGATAAGCCGTGGACAAGACCTGGAAGCCCCGGTCGAGAATGAAGCCGTCGAGGTGATCTGATCCGATTCGCCCTCCTACCTCTGCAGCGGCTTCCAGAAGTAAAAAATCTATCCCATGATCCGCTAATGTTTTTGCACACGAAAGTCCGGCAAGGCCGGCTCCGATAATGAGCACATCAGCATTCATAATAGACGATTGGTGTTGGTTGAGGCCCAGAAAGAAAAAAGGATATGCCTGTTGTGTCGAAAAACCTGCAAATTATGGCTCTTCTAACACCTCAATCGAATTGCCGAACGCATCGGTGATGTAGACCGAATTGAGTCCGTCACGATGGGTAACAAGATCTCCAAATTTGTGGGCATCCGGACGACTGAGTGCAAAATGAGACGGATGTTCCTGAGGGAGGACCAGGGCAAGCTTGGTATTGGCAAACGCCAGAAGCGCCCAGGTGTCATCGATATAATCGACGCAACAATTGAAGCGGGAGGTATACCATTCGACCGCTTCGGTCACGTTCGGGACCGGAATCGCCACATGATGGATCGTATCCAGTTTCGTGGGGCTGGACGGGAGTTTGTGCTTTTTGGTCAAGGTGCGTTGTCCTTTGGCTGCCATGCGTTTTTTTTTGGACCTTTCTTTGCATGTGTTTCATGAAGGGTGAAAGATTGACAGCCTATGAAAATTGTCGGATGTGCTCCATCAGCATTTTTGAGACCTTGTCCAGATTATAGGGCCAGGCATAGATGAGGGTGACCGTTGGGTGTTTCTTGCGGAGTTCTTCCAATTCTTCGGGTATTTCACTTTCAGAATGCGATCCTCCAGGAGTAAACATGGTTGAGACCACCGTAATGGTCTGTGCTCCCTGGCGAATGAGGGATTCAACCGCTTCGGTGAGTGTCGGTCCACAGAACTCGTTATACGCCAAGCCAAACAACGATCCATTTAAAAGTGGCTTCATAGCGGCCCCGAGGGTTTCGAGGCCGGCCTTGTAGGGATCTGTCTCAGGGGTCCGCGGCCATGTGCGAACTTTGGTGTCCAACTCTAATTCTTCGGACGACATGGGACTGCCTGTGGCCCTTCGCTGGGCTTCAAGGCGTTTCAATTTTGTAATGAGCTCCGCCGGGTATCCTTTGGGAATGCCTCCGTGTCCGACAAGAAGAATAGCTTTGTGAGGTTCTGACATATTGCGGACTCCTTATGGTTGCCAGGAGATATATGATAATGGGTGGAAAGCCCTGGCGCTTTCAACTTTGCCAGTTCGTTGGTGCAACGTGTTGACATCATGGATATTGGTGAAATAGGGAATATTGTGCGTGCGAAGAAGAGGCCCATACGGTTTAAACCCCGGTCCGCCCACCATTACCGCACACAATGGTTGAAGAAGTCGAGTGATCTTTTGCAGCCAGGATCGTAGTATGTTCTCTTCCGGTTCAAGATTGCAGGAAAGAAGAATGAGTTGTGTGTGTTTCCGGCGCAGGGCCGTTTCCAGCATCTCAAATGCCACATTGGGCCCGAGAAAGATGCTGTGCCATCCAAGTCCTCGCAGAAGAACCGCCGCGGTTAGTGGAGCGATTTCATGAAAGTCTCCAGGCACACAGGCGATTAAGGCATGTGGTCCACCCAGAGGGGGTTCTTCGCGTAGAACGTTAATGAGGTGTTGACGCACCAACTGGCTCACGCTTTGTTCCCCCCTCAGACTCATCCCTCCTTGATGCCACAGGTCGCCGATTAGACGCAAGACGGGAAAAATAATGCTGTCCAGGGATTTTTCAAGCCCCATACGCTTAATCCACTTCTCAAGCATGATGGTAATGGCCTTGATGTCTTGATGGCGGGCCAACCGAATCATTTCCTGGGTGTCATTCCAATAGAGGGGGGCTATTCCCGAGAGGTTGAGAGGGACATGATTCATCGAATGTCGGAGTTCCTGCTCCCCGGCTTGGGCCAGTTGCCCAATGGATTCACCGTGATCCAATTGTGATTTCAGATAGAGGAGAAATTGAATGTCATCTTCGGTAAAGAGACGATAGCCGTTAGGGCCTCGTTGCGGATGGACTAAATGGTAGCGTTCTTCCCATTTCCGGATCACGTGAGCGCTAAGTCCAGTGGTACTGGCTACAGATTTAATCCGATATGTCTGGGCATGTGTTGATATATTAAACATGGTTACGCAACATCAGTTCTTTGGGATGAGGATTGAGGTAGACCTGATCACTTAAATAGGGTACGGCCAGGATGCGCACATAATGTTTAATGAGCGTCAGCGGCACGGCCAGGGGCGTGAGATGGCGGTGGTAATCCTGAATGGTTTCCTGCAATTCGGCCCGTTCAATCGGGCTGAGGTGCTTTTTGAAGTATCCGGCCAGATGCTGGAGGACATTCACATGTTTTCGCACGGTGGCCTTAATTTTAAGCGCGTCCATAAAAAGCGGACCATAGCGGCCGGCAAGGTCACCAGATGTAAATTGGCCGGCCTTTGCAATGAGTTGTCCAAGGTCGTGATAATGCGAACGGCTATGGGTGAGCAATAAATATTTGTGGCGGGTATGGAATTGCACAATGGCCCCACGGCTGATCCGATGCTGTTGAATCAGGGTTTTCCACCTTCGGTAACAGAAAATGCGCTCAATGAAATTTTCACGAATCGGTGCGTCGCTCAATCGTCCTTCTTCTTCCACAGGAAGTAAGGGGAATGCTTTTTGAAAGGCGGCTGAAAAAATACCGGTCCCCTGTTTTGAAGGTTGACCTTTTTCCGTATAAACCTTGACCCGATAGACCCCGCAACTGGGGGAACTTTTTTTAAAAATATATCCATCTAAATCAGTCCCTTGTAATTCCTGAACCCGGCGCTGACTGAAAGTCTGGAGTGTCATGGTGTGATCAATGTGGGTGCGAATGGTCAGGAGTTGTGGCGCACCAGGATCACCGGCCAAATGCATGGCTTCCCGCGGGGTGCCCAGTCCCGCTTCCACTTCCGGACAGACCGGAAGCCATTCGACAAACGGGGCCAGCACATCGGTGAGGAAGGCATCCCGTTTGTGTCCGCCATCGTATCGAACCATGTCACCAAGCAGACATTGGCTGATACCCAGTCGCGGCTTATGATCGAAAAGGTCCTCAGCCATATTGTTGTCGGGTTGAGTCGTTTTTTTGTGAGGTTTGCGATCGATGTCGATACGTCGTGTGGTCATATGGATGTATAGACCCTTTCCTAACGGGTGATGGATCTGTGTTACCCGTGTTGCAGATTTCTCAATTCTTCTCCGGCGTCGTATACCCGTTCATGCACAAGAGGTCTCTCAAGTATGCGAAGTGACACCATACGTTTCAGCTTCATCAACCCTTCGGATTGGTGATTCAGGAGGGATGGAATTCTGTCCTGCATTCTTTTACTCCGCTTACATGGTTTGAGGTGTTTGCTCCATTAAGACCGATTCATTGATTCGGACCAGGTTCACCGTGTGTTCACCTTGCGGTCCTGTGAGTCCCAGTCTTACGCTGCTTCCGACTTCTCCACGGATGAGCCCAACCGCTTCCTGGTAGGTTTTTCCGGTTACGGGTACCCCGTCGACGGTCAGAATTTCTTCCCCATGATTCAGTCCGGCACGTGCAGCGGGCCCGGATGGATGCACTGCCCGAATGATCAATCGCGCAGGTTCGCCAATTCGACCGGCTGTGATATGCAAGGCAATTCCCACAATTCCCGATGGAGGGGGGGTGTTGGGGCCTGGAGGACTGGCATGAGGATTCGCGGGAGCTGCTGAATCTATCGAGTGGACGTCCTCACCCAAGGCCCATGGCGTGCAAACTATCGTCGAGAGGACTACGGCTCCGAAAATTTTAAGACATTGATTCGCATAGGTATTGAAGGGGAAGCGTATCAGCATAAAAATCTCCTTTACGGCAGTGTAGGTGACAGACCCGAATAACCGAGGACACACAAACCCATGAGCAGGACAATGGAATTTAATTGCACGGAACGTCGATGGAGACCATCTCTTTGTCTTTGAAGGAGAGGTGTGGAAATCCCTTTGAGTTGTTTGGCTTTCAGCTGATCGCTCAGGTCGTTAATCTGGGCAATCAGAGGAGTTCGGCAATACTGTTCGATCGCCAGTATTCCCAACCACAACGTAGCGGGGACAAGAACCACAAGTCCGAATCCATGGAAAAAACCCAGGGCGAGGCTGGTGAACCATCCAACGGTGGCACTGAGCATCCCCAATCCATAGTAAGGAGGAAACAGACTTCGCACGACCCGTGCAAAAG
>JAUIKP010000053.1 GCA_030430725.1 Nitrospiria bacterium | reverse complement strand
AGGACTTCTGCACTTTGGCCAAGGCAAATGGTATCCCGGCGAACCATTGCCACGCTGGGCCTTTAGCCTCTATTGGCGGCAGGATGGACAACCCATCTGGCAGGAAGACCAACTCTTTGCCGAAGAAATCCAGAACTCCAACATTTCGGCCGATGATGCCAACCACTTCATTCAGGGAATCGCGAAACGGGTGGAGGTGGGAACCAAGACCATTCAACCCGTCTATGAAGATCCCTGGCATTTCATTGGTCAGGAACGCAAGCTCCCCGAAAATCTCGAACCGGCCACCAATAATCTCGACGATCCCATGGCTCGTGCCCGGCTCGCCAAGGTATATGAACGCGGTCTCGGCAAACCGGCCGGTTATGTTCTGCCATTGCAACGCTGGAATGCCAAGGACGGAGCACGTCGCTGGGTCTCCGCGACGTGGACCACACGCAGTCAGCACCTGTTTTTGGTGCCGGGTGACTCGCCTATCGGTTTCCGGTTGCCCCTGCCATCATTACCGGTCATTGATCCCAAAGACTATCCCTACATTATTCCGACGGACCCATTCGACATCCGAGGGCCCTTACCTGATGCGATTCAGGAATCTTCCCGTCAGGAGCAACGGATTCAAACTCAACAGGGAGAAGAGGGACACCATGAACCGGCTCAAGTGATCATGGGACAGCAGAGCGGGATCGGCGCAGGCGGTGTCGTCCGCGCCTCTCTCACAGTGGAACCCCGTAACGGACACCTTTGCGTGTTCATGCCCCCTCTGGAATCGGCTGAAGATTATCTTGACCTGGTCGCCGTTATTAAAGACACCGCTGCGGAATTGAAACAACCCATTCACTTGGAAGGCTACACCCCCCCATATGACCCTCGCATCAACGTTTTAAAAATCACTCCCGATCCCGGAGTGCTCGAGGTGAATATCCACCCCGCGAAAAATTGGGGGGACATGGTCGCGATTACCACCGCTATCTATGAAGAAGCCAGGCTCTGTCGGTTAGGCACGGAAAAGTTCATGTTGGATGGACGACACACGGGAACCGGTGGAGGCAATCATGTGGTCATGGGAGGCAACACCCCGGCTGACAGTCCTTTTCTGCGTCGGCCCGATCTCCTGCGCAGCATGATCGCTTACTGGCAACGCCATCCTTCCCTCTCCTATGTGTTTTCCGGTCTCTTCATCGGCCCGACCAGTCAGGCACCCCGCATCGATGAAGCCCGTCATGATTCCTTGTATGAACTGGAGCTGGGATTTGCTCAGGTCCCCGCTCCCAATATCGGAGCGCCCCCCCCACCATGGTTGGTCGATCGGATCTTTCGAAATTTGCTCATTGATGTCACCGGGAATACGCATCGCACGGAAATTTGTATCGACAAACTCTATTCCCCGGATGGCCCGACCGGTCGCCTCGGACTGGTAGAATTCCGGGCCTTCGAAATGCCGCCCCACGAACGCATGAGTCTGGCTCAACAGGTTCTGCTTCTGGCGCTCGTTTCGCGTTTCTGGAAAACTCCCGACCAGGGAAACCTCGTCCGATGGGGCACCCAACTTCATGATCGTTTTATGCTCCCCCACTTTCTCGCTCAGGATCTCCATGAGGTCATCCAGGACATGAATCGCGCCGGGTACGAACTGCAGGACGACTGGTTCGCCCCTCACCTGGAGTTCCGTTTTCCCCTCTTCGGTTCAATCAACTATGGCAGTCTGGTAATGGAAGTTCGACAGGCTCTGGAACCATGGCATGTGATGGGAGAGCAAGGGGCGCCTGGCGGCACCGTCCGATATGTGGATTCGTCGGTCGAACGTCTGCAGGTCAAACTATCCGGCTTCACGCAGAACCGTTTTATCATCGCCTGCAATGGCAAGCGTCTGCCCATGATACCAACCGGACGACAAGGAGAGGCGGTCGGGGGCGTGCGATACCGGGCCTGGCAGCCACCACACTGTTTGCATCCGAAGATCGGCATTGACGCACCGCTGACTTTCGACATTTACGATCAATGGGCCGGGCGGGCGGTGGCGGGGTGCACCTACCATGTGGCCCACCCGGGCGGACGGAATTTTGAGCATTTCCCCGTCAACGCCTATGAAGCCGAAAGCCGTCGGTTGGCCAGGTTTCATTCCTTTGGTCATACCGCGGGGCCTTATGCCGAACCACCAGATACCACCCGCCCTGAATTTCCTTGCACGCTGGACCTCCGGTGGCCGGCATCATTACACAGGTAGACAGGGTATCCAGGAAACGGTAAGGTAATTTTAACCATCCCCCAAGGAGAAACACCCTGATACATTCCATGGCGTCCTTCCATTCTCCCGACCCAGCAGACTCACTTTCCCAACCCGCCACGATGTACCCGCCTCAACCTGATATCTTTGATGAACTTGTGGCTTCGGACGGGTCGGTTCGTCCGCATTGGCAAAATCTCTTGGGACAGTTCGAGAGCCTGGACATCAATCATCGCCGTCTGGCTCACGAAACTGCCGCACGCATGTTGAAAAATGACGGCATGGCATATCTTGCCGGTCAGCATGAACGACAACAGGACAGACCCTGGCAGCTTGACTTATTCCCACTATTGATCAGCCAGGAAGAATGGCAACACCTTGAAGCAGGTCTGATTCAACGGGCCCGCCTCCTCAATCATATCCTGAGCGATCTGTATGGCCCGCAACAATTGCTGAAAAACGGAACCTTACCCCCCGCGGTCGTGTTCGGTAATCCGCAGTTTTTACAGCCCTGCCATGGCATACCCGTCGCAGGAGGCACTTATTTACATTTCCTGGCATTCGATGTGGCACGAGCGCCGGATGGGAAATGGTGGGTCTTGCGAGATCGCACCGAAGCACCAACCGGGGCCGGATTTGCTCTCGAAAATCGCATTATCGTCTCACGGTCCTTACCCGGCATGTTTGCCCGAACACAGGTCCAACGACTCTCTTCGTTTTTCCAGACCTTCAGCGAGAGTTTTCTCGAGTTTTCCCAGCGGGATGATCCCCTGGCAGTCGTGCTCTCACCGGGGCCGGGAAATATGGCGTATTTTGAGCATGCCTATCTGGCCCGGTATCTGGGATACCCGATTGTCGAAGGATCGGACATGACTGTCCGCGACGAACGGCTGTTCCTGAAAACCGTCGATGGCCTGAAGCCCGTCGATCTGGTTTTGCGGCGGATTTATTCCGACTTATGCGATCCACTCGAATTGATGACCGAATCCACGACGGGTATCCCAGGGTTGCTCCAGGCTATTCGAGCCGGACACGTCACGATGGCCAACGCACTCGGGAGTGGATTGATTGAAAGCGAAGTCCTCTTAAGCTTTCTGCCGACGTTATCAAAATTCTTTTTTGGCGAAGGGCTCAAAATTCCCAGTGTTGCCACCTGGTGGTGTGGACAAGCCAACGAGCGCGCCTACGTGCTGGATAATATGCCCCGGTTGTTAATTCGTCGTGTGTTGACCCCCAAACGGGGCCTCACTCACGACCATCTATCCTCCTTCGGGCCCGACTTGAACGAGCAAGACCGTGGAGTCCTGGCTCAAGCCATTACCCGGCGTGGACATGAATACGTGGGACGTGAAATCGTTTCGCCCTCCACCACTCCCTTTTGGACCTCTCACGATACGCTCAAACCGGTCCCGATGACTGTCCGCATCTATCTAACCGCCACGAAAGACGGCTACACCGTCATGCCGGGTGGACTCGCTCGCGTGTCAGTTCGATCGGATCCCCGCGGGCACTGGCATGAACCCGGTGATTTCAGTAAAGACACCTGGGTACAATCGAACGGTCCCCTTGATATTCCGGCCTCCGTCACACTCCCCCATCATACGCTTCAGCTTCGTCGGGGAGGACGGGATCTCCCCAGTCGAACGGCGGATAATCTCTTCTGGCTGGGACGTTACACCGAACGCGCTGAAGGGGCGATCCGTTTATTACGAAGCCTGGTGTCACGCATGAGCGGAGAGGCGGGAATCGGAGATGATCCTGAAACCCTCCATCGCCTGGTTTCCCTCCTCGTGATGCAAAAACATTTATCGCCCCGGCGCGCCAAACGGGCGGTGGAAGGCGGAGCCGGCGCGGTAGAGGCAGAACTTCGAACAATTTTATTTGATCCGGATTCGCCTGATGGTTTGGCAACCATCCTCCAGAATGTCCGACGCACCGCAGAACTGGTTCGCCACCGGTTGTCCCTCGACACCTGGAATATTCTCATGGAACTTACCAGTGTGCCAAAGGAATGGGCACAGACAAAAGGGCAAAGTATCGATGATGCGATTCGACTGCTGAGCCGGATGATTCAACATCTGGCGGCACTCACCGGTATGGTTATGGAAAATATGACGCGCAGCTATGCCTGGCGGTTTCTGGAAATGGGACGACGGTTGGAACGCGTGAGGCACTTATCCAAACTCATCCGTCATTTAGCTTCACGAGGAACGCCGGAAACGACCGGCGCCCTCAATCTGCTTCTGGAATTAGCCGACGCCTCCATTACCTACCGAACCCGATACAAGGCTGAAGCCAAACTCGCGGCAGTCTTGGATTTGCTTTTGGCCGATGATACCAACCCTCGTTCAATTATTTTCCAGTTATTGACGATTGAGAAACAAATTAATGCTTTGCCCCGGGAGGAAGGCTCTGCTTCCCTCAACCCGGCACAACGGATCACCACACGAGGGTGCACGGATATTCGACTGGCCGACATGATGGAACTTGCGCAATTCAGTTCGAAAAGCGGCGTACGGGTCAATCTTGAACGCCTGCTGAAACAACTGGACCAACATGTACACCAACTCTCCGATGTGGTGGCACATACCTTTTTCAGTCATTCACTGGCCCAACGTATTTCAGGGCCTCAATGGCTTGAGGGCATTCCATGAGGTATCAGGTTACACACCGGACCACCTTTGCCTACACCCAGCCGGTTGCCATTTCCCATCATATATTGCGTCTCATCCCCCGGTCTCATCCCCGACAACATTGCCTTCGATCGACCGTGACGTTGGATCCCGCGCCATCTATCCGTTCAGACGGTCAGGATTATTTTGGAAATCCCATGACTCACCTGACCATTCAAACCCCCCATCCTCAGTTGGTTGTTGAAGCCCAAACCTTAGTGGAGGTTCTTAAGCCGGATCCGATACCGTTGGATCAAAGTCCGCCTTGGGAGCAAGTCGTCCATCAACTCCAGGGATCATTGGAGTCGCCGAATCTGGAAGCCCAACAATTTATGTATGATTCCCCGTACATCACGATTGACGACGCCACGTACGATTTTGTTCGTGAAAGTTTTCCATCTGGCCGTCCGCTTCTGGCGGGGGTCATGGAATTAACCAGCCGAATTTTTGAGGGATTTACCTACGAAGGAGGTGTGACCGAGGTGTCCACCCCGGTTCAAGACGTGCTCACTTCACGGAAGGGCGTTTGCCAGGACTTTGCGCATTTGGAAATTGCCGCACTCCGCAGCCTGGGCTTGCCCGCACGCTATATTAGTGGATACCTTCTGACGCATCCACCTGAAGGGCAGGAAAAACTGGTGGGGGCCGATGCCTCACATGCCTGGGTCGCCGCATGGAGTCCCGGCATCGGATGGGTGGACTTTGACCCTACCAACAATATCATTCCCGGCGATGAACACATCACCTTGGCCTGGGGAAGAGACTATGGAGATGTCAGTCCGATCAATGGGTTTATGGTTGGGGGCGGACAGCATACTCTCGCCGTATCCGTGGACGTCAGCCCTGCTCCACACCCTTCACTTGTCTAATCTTGATTTTCTATCCTGCGCATCTCAGCGACCGAATCGGTTATTCCCGCCGCAACGCCAAAACAGAATTTGTGCGATAGCCGATTCCACCATAGCCTACATACAGCAAAAGGACCATTCGTTATCGCATTGACAACAGACGCAGTGTTGGGCTGAACCATACCCAAAGCTTTTTCTTTTCCACCCGAGGTCTATTGAAAAAAGCCGTCAGCGGCGTTTCCTGCCTCCGCCGGAGCGGCTTCGCGTCTACGCGCTGAAGCACGCTTCGACGCGCAAGCGTGCAGGCAGGTCGCCATTTTTCCCTGCTCACGTACTCAGCGTACGCTCCGCCCGTAAAAACGGCTGCGGCCTTCCCTTTGACATGACTCAGGGCATGCATTTTTGAACCGGCCCGGAGCCTTTGATGAGTCATCTTCTCCTGGGCAAATTTGCCCTTGAAAATCTTTATTATTTAACACTCCCCTAAATGTTCACCTGGCAAAAGGATACGACCCGATCTTTGCCAAGGTGAAGCAGAGTAAAAAAAGCCTGCGTACACGACAAATGGAAATTTACCGCCTTGTAACAATCTCTTGATATTCATGAAATGAAGGAATAGTAGGATCGTCCTCGTATTGAACATATTGATGGCTGTTTCAACGGGCATCATGTCATCTCGTCCACACCGTTATTCCCTGTGCTTTTTGGTTAACATAAAGGAGGATGGTTATGAGAAAAGGGGTTCTGGTATTCAGCTTATTGGGGTTAGTAGGTCTGCAAAGTGGATACACCACACACGCAAACGCTCAGGAATTGTTTCCTGAAGACAAGGGGGCAAAAATTGTCACCAAAGAATCCCAGTTCGACGAAATAGCTGGAAATACAGAAAAATATGTCGGCCAGGAAACAAAACTGGCAGGAGCCGTCGTCAGCCTAGATCAAACGGACGAAGGGTATCTGGTGTTAGCCAAATGGCTCCCCTATCCCAAAGGTAACGTTGATCAACCTCCACAGAACGGGCAATTGGATAACCACCGACATTTTCTCATTCGATTTGTCGGAAAACGTAAAAGGGAATTTTACACCACTCGTGGAAATAAATTCCTTTTTGAAGGAAAAGTAGAGGGGACACGAAAAGCCCTGGTCAACGTGTTTGGTCCCAGACAGAATCTCCTATATGTGAATGCCAAATGTATCAAAGTTTGGGAAACCGGAGATGACGTGGACAACTCCAGCCAAAGAGATGTCGAATATCCTCCAGTGAGAAACCGAATAATCTGTGCGGATTAAGAGTGTGAGCCATCAAGCGGAAACCGAGGAACCGTCCTCGCACCCAATGCCATACCCAATGCGGCGGACGTTGTCCTCACTTTCAGAGATCCCCGGCCCTGCAAGATCGAAAATTGGGGGCAGCTTCGGATAAGCCCAACATACCGGATGTCAGACCTTCCGGTATTTCGTGATGCCCGACCCTGTGTGTACCGGCCGCATGGCTGGTACACACAAGCCTAAAACGGGAATTGCCTGTCCCCTTCAAGATCGACATCCGCATCGGGAATCCATGTTGTGGAGAATCAAACAGCCCCCTTCCCCCCCAAAATTTCACCCTGAGCCATTCGGCAACCCTGCCCTGAGCGGAGTCGACGCGGCTCGGCCATGGTCCACGCACAAATCTCGCAGAGCCGTGGTGGTTTATTCCCAGCACAAGATGGTTACGGTTGGCACAGAACGCCAGGTTAGGTTTTCACCGGGTCAAGCCATGTTCCTTCAATACTTCAAATGGTGAAACTGAGGATTTACAACAGATGCTTTTCCAACGTCACGCTCGGGATATTTTCGTAAGACGCGCACCCGTGCGTGGACTGTACAGGATCAAGAAGTTGGTCTAGAGAAAAACGAAAGGCAGAAGAACTCCCACCTTAACCTGATGGTCCGCACACAAGTATTATTCGATTGGAAAAGTAGATAGACCGGATGTTCAAATCCCACCGGCTCTTGGCATTTCGTCTAAATTTACGACAAACGATCCTGGACAGAATGGAAAAATCCTGGTCCGCTCTACTCTCATGCTCGGAAAAGCTCGTTCACCTCTCATGAAAAGCTTCCAGTCTTTTTGACCAATAGGCAACCAACCTCCTAAATTGGTCGATATGTGTCCATCCGCTTCCTAAATAGTCGCCGACTCCCTCCACAACACTCAGATTGCATGTCATGATCGGCATGTTCGTGGACAAGAATACAACCCATCATAGAAAATTTCATGGGAAAGACCCCATGGGCGTGAGCAGAGGCATCACTCTAGACAGGAACATAGAATCCGAACATCCGACCAAACCGATGGCCTCACACTTATTCAGCGTGAGACCACCTCAACATTTTGGCAAATGGCTTGGCCCGACAACTCTTTTCCGCGAAAGATTATCGGATTTGTGGGGGGTTCGCATTGGTGGCTGCGGAAGTAATCGGCTTGGACCAGGTAGCATACAAGGCAACCAGGTCTTGGGTGGGTAACGGGAAAAAACCTGATTGGGCAACCACCTGTTGGCCTTCCTGACTCACAGCAAATTTAATGACCTCCGACAGGAGAGGAGAATCCTTGGCGTGTGAAGGATGGTTCACGTAAAGATAGAGCACCCGACGAAGCGGATAGGAGCCATTGCTGGCAGATTCAAATGTCGGCTCAATATACGGCTCCCCTTGCTCGCCAGCCACACGGAGTGGTTTGACGGAATCGGTGCGATACCCGATTCCGCTATAGCCGATGGCATAAGGATCATTCATGACAGCATGAACAATCGACGCCGCACCAGGCTGGATAACACTCGTCTGCTTGTCTTTCCCACCCAACAGGACGAACTCCCTGAAAAACTGTCCGGTACCCGAATTGGTATCACGTATCTGCGCAAGGATAGGCGCTTGTTCCCATGTGCCGGAAAGGCCCAATTGGCCCCAATGGTCAAAAGACTCCCGGGCCCCTCGTCGCCTCTCAGAGGAGAATACAGCATCTAATTGTTGAAAGGTGATTTGGTCGAGCGGATTATCCTTATGCACAAACACCGCAAACGCATCCACGGCAACGGGCACCGAAGTGGGTGGGTATCCTACCCGTGTGGTGAATTCCTCGATTTCCTCATTTGTCAGCGGACGGGACATGGCCGCGATATGGGTCTTCCCACTCATTAGAGACTCAAAACCGATATTGGACCCCTCAGTGTCCAGAGCAATGTCCAAATGAGGTTGAACTTTTTCCAGTTGGTCCTTCCATTTCTTCAGAATTGGATCCATGGTATTGGAACCAATAATTTTGATCTTCCCTGACACTCCACTTTGTGAAGAGTAATGAGGAATCTGTTGGTCGATACGGGGAAACAGGTCGTGTCCTCCCATAACCGGTGTCCCAACCAACATGACCCCCAGCCATACACTGGACTTCAGCACCTTGATTCTTGTTGATTTCATGCTCGTCTCTCCATAAATAAGGATGAATAGGCCTAATCGTCCCTCAGGCCACAGATTTCCAATAAAAAGTGAAGGAAGCTCTCCTCATTCTCTCATTTTTATGATCCAGGATTGAGGCTAGCTTGGCATTGTGTCGGAATTATTTCTCGCATGTTACATATAAGTTAATTTTCATCGAAAACTCCCTGCTATCATGTACCTATTGAGCGTATGCTACCTATGGCCCTTCGGGAAAAAATCAAGCTTCCCGGGATAATCTACAATTGCATCAAGGAAATCTTGACTCACCACAACAGTTCATATTAAATTTCATTCATATGAAAATGCAGTCATATTAAATACAGATTTACATTTCAAAATTTTCTATCAATTTCCATGAAAACAAAAATTATTTCCCCCGCTTGTGCGGATAAATTGAAAGTTTTGTCAGACCCAACCCGTCTGGGTGTGCTTGAAACCCTCATGTCAGGACCGAAAAATGTCGGAGAACTCATGGACGAATTGGATGTTGAACAGAGTTTATTGTCCCACCATTTGGCCATCCTTCGAGACGCAGGCTTAGTGGAATCAACACGGGAGGGGAAAACCATGATTTACCAGGTACCGGAAAGCGTTTCAGATTCTACGACGGGCAAAGCCATCCATCTGGGGTGCTGCAAAATTTCCTTCGATTAACGCGTCCTTCTTCAACCTCGAAGCAATCCTGTTACACCTGATGCCTTTCTCCACGTTTTTCATTTTCACACTGAGAGTCTTTCTGATTGGTCCCATGCTCTGGGCATGGGCATGGGAATATCCGAGCGCCCGGGCAGAAGGAGAAAGACTGATCATCACCGGCTCCAGTACCATGGCCCCCTTGGTATCCGAAATCGGCAAACGCTTTGAGACCCTTCACCCAGAAATCCGGGTGGACGTTCAAACCGGAGGTTCCTCTCGCGGCATTGCCGACACCATGAATGGATTGGCTGACATTGGTATGGCCTCTCGTGCATTGAAATCTCAGGAACAGCATTTGAGTGGAGCAGTCATTGCCCATGACGGCATCACGATCATCCTCCACACATCAAATCCCGTCCAGGAATTAACCGATGACCAAATCCGGTCTATCTATACCGGGAGCATCACGAATTGGAGTCACGTTGGCGGTCCTGATTCGGCGATTACCGTGGTGAATAAAGCAGAAGGGCGTTCCACCCTGGAATTATTTCTAGACTATTTTCACCTATCCAATCGCGATATTCACGCTCATGTGGTCATTGGAGACAACGAGCAAGGGATTAAAACCGTGGCCGGCAACCCCAATGCGATTGGCTATGTCTCCATTGGAACGGCACAATATGATGCAACCCATGGCATAGAGATTCGATTGCTGGCCCTGCAACATATTCCGGCCACCATCGAAACAGTCCGGGAAGGGAGATTTCCTCTCTCTCGTCCACTAACCCTTGTCACAAAATCTCCTCCCGCAGGACTCATTAAAACCTTTATTGATTTCGCGCAATCACCTCAAGTCCATGATCTCATTCTCCAGCAATACTTTGTCCCGATCCAGGGGTGATTTTCTGCTCTTAGGGAGTGTGAAACTTCTTGCGTTGACGGCAGGAGGCCTCTTATTTCTGGTCGTAGCGTTTCTCTTTCACGAATCCTGGCCGGCCCTTCAAAACATCGGGCTGTCAAGCTTTTTCAGCGATCCGGACTGGCATCCAACCGAAAACTCATATCAACTGACATCGATGATTTGGGGCACTCTCTTGGCCACCACCGGAGCGGTGCTGTTGGCCTCCCCCCTTGGAATTCTTTCGGCGCTCTTTTGTCATTTTTATGCACCTCCGCTTCTTGGCCGATGGTACCGCCGCATGGTCGAACTCCTGGCCGGTATTCCTTCGGTCGTCTTCGGTCTTTGGGGTCTCACGGTTCTGGTTCCGATCATCGGCCGCTGGCATCCTCCCGGCCCAAGTCTGATGGCCGGCATGCTCATCCTGACTCTGATGATCATCCCCACCATCATGTTAGTGTCCCATGCGAGCATGGCCCACGTTCCCATCGCCCTTATTCATACGACCTCAGCCTTAGGATTCCGCCGATGGTCGATGATTTGGCATGTGATTCTTCCTACCACCAAGATGGGACTCTTCACTGGCATCCTATTGGGTTTGGCCCGGGCGCTCGGGGAAACCATGGCCGTTCTGATGGTCTGCGGAAACGTCGTACAAACCCCATCCCACCTCTTTGATCCGGTCAGAACCC
>JAUIKP010000540.1 GCA_030430725.1 Nitrospiria bacterium | reverse complement strand
CATGACCCGAGCAGTAGGATTCCAGCCAGGAAACCGATGCCGGCCAGTCCCGCCTTCCCGGTCATCATTCTGGCAAAAAACAAAGACCATTGAAACCGCCAACCACGAGAAACACGATTGTTTGTACCCATTGACATTCCTCCTTGATAGTAAGATAGCCGACGCTGAGATATTTCGTATCGACATCCTATCTATTCAGTATAAGCTGAGGATTAATTGACTATTAATTTTGATTAATTTTCACACGATCCTTTTTGAATCCGTTCTTCATATGTTCGCAGCCTCAAGGAGTTCCGTTCGATAAGAACAACGGGCCCACCAACACAACAGATAATGTTGACGCACTTCTCCCCTACAAAACCAAATGCCGGCCACAATCCAATTGCTAACCAATAAAAAGACGCCTCTGTGCCTTATGTCATCCGGAGGCCGCCGGCAAACATTTTCCCCAACTGAGCAAACAGGGCATGCCGCCAGATGCGACCGTGGACACATCCATGAGAGGGGTCAACATCTACTTATCAGGTCGACTGTGTACAGACCAAACAGATTGGCGGTAGATTCCCAATGCACGTCGTGTCACAATAATAAAGGGGGGCAGACAGGTTGGAATGCAAAATTACAAGAGGACGTCTATTTCAACGGATTTGCCTTAATCTGCAAATTGGTATTCACATAGCCTCAACGCTTTTTTACAATTTAACTGGACGGCTTGCCCAGAACAGGAGGAAATCATCATGGAAGTATTGGCCCTGCTGATCGCTATCGCCGCCTTAGTGATTGCGATCATGGCATTTAAACGAACCGGCGGGGGAATGCGCGATCTCCGTCGACAAATTGAAGACCTCACCGAAAAATCCGAACATGCGACCAAGGGGGCCCGCGACATGACCGCTGATGCCCTCAGTCGCCTGGAAACGTTTATTCGTGGACAGCAGAAACCTTCTCCATCGCAGCAGGAATCCCTTGAAGACAAACCTCCCACCGTAGAGCCGATTTCTGCTCCAACGGAACAGGAAAGACGGAGGGATGAACCTCCAAGCACGGAACAGAAACCATGAGACCATGGATCGCACCGGCGACGGTTTTTTTGCTAGGAATAGGGCTCGGCTTAAGCGGCCCGATGCTGACCACCCGGTATTTGGATTCCTATCTTCCCGCTTTTTTGAAGGACACCATGCATCCACTTGAAGGATCGGTGACACACAAACAACGCCAGGAGGACCGATTACTGGTCACCATAACGACTCAAGACGGAAGCATTTTAGCCACCTTTCAGCAACAGGTGCCTGAAATCGATCTCCTCATTGAGAAACGTGATTTGGTGACATTAGACGTGCCACAATACAAACCTTTTGTTACCGACCCCACGCTGCTTCGGGTCACCAAACACACGGAGATGAGCCCTGCCATTGCGGGATCTCCGAATACGTCCGTTCCATCAACCCAGACAAAGGAATCCGGCTCAATGAATGATTCCTCAGGATTTGTCCCCCTCAACTAACCAGGCCGTATCGAACACTTGTTCCCCCGTGAAATCCACTCACGTACTTCCCTGGTTTTATCAAAAAAAGAGGTAAAAGTGGTTTGGTTAACCGATGGAAGGGTTGATAGGTCCATGATCACTATTCTCCAAATGCTCCTGTTAGTGGGAATACTGACCGGCTGCGGTGCCATGAATGCCATACCCCTTCCCGAATCGCCAACTGCAGTCCAACAACTCCTCATGGCTCAAGCTGTGGAGCGCAGCCTGCATGGAGAGAACACCATGCCCATTCCCTTAATCTCTGGGGATACAGTCAGTCTCGATATCTCTGGATTACACGTTGAAGAGGGATTGCCCGTTGCCCAAGTTTTTTTTAAGGGTGCAATTGGGGGTTGGCTGGGAGAAAGCGGGCTGAAAATCGTCATGGATCCAGCTAAAGCCAAGTACCGGATCCACATCCTTGTTCAGGGTCTCGGAGTCGAGCAACGGTCCTCCCTGTTCGGGTTACCACCAATACAGAGTGCACTCCTCCCAATTGCCTTGCCCGAGATTGCGATATATGCTTCTCAAAAATTGTCCGGATATACCCGATTCCGCCTGGATATTTACGAAACGGCGACGGGACAATTTGTTCGCTCCACTCCCTGGTTCCAAG
>JAUIKP010000052.1 GCA_030430725.1 Nitrospiria bacterium | reverse complement strand
TGCAATGACAGAGTTCATACACCATAAAACACGCCAATCCTGTCGCAAAAGAAAGGGCAGCCCCTACCCAGTCACCAATACTCATCCCGATAGGGAAGGTGGCCACAACAATCGTCGGCAGGGTGGTGGAAGCTGCCCCGAACAGCACCCGCAAATCGTTGGGATCCTGGTGGTGATCATAATGAATGCGTTTCCACAAAGCTGCCGTCCATGGCGACCGATAGAGATATCGTCCATGTAAAATATATCGATGAACCGCATATTCCACGAATGGGTAAGCCAGCAGAGTCGCCACGATACTTCCTCCGACGCGCCACGCTGAAACTGGGAAATAATGGAAAAGCACGAAGGCACTGATAATACTACAAGCCAATAAAACCGCATACAGCTGAATACTCGGGTATAGGACGTATGCCCACATCAAATCGCGAAATGTCATACGATCAAGGAGATATTTTTCACGATACCAGTGGCTGGTTAACACTTAGTAACCCTATCCCTTTCCTTACTAACAGCCATACGGCGTCCACATCACCACCTCAATCCAAACACCCTTCCCACATTCCCATATATCTACACCAATGCTTTCGCAAGCACATCGACCACGTGAGACTCTCCGCCTAAAGGGCAGGAATTATCAAAAACCTTTAAAGAAAATTTTGGAAAGTCTGTCCCCCAAACCTCCTAAAATGGATGCCATTCATCCCCGTGCAAAGCATGGGGCTTTCTGGCATGAGTTTGAAGAAAATTGGAAGGCATGTCCTGACATTAATAAAAAAAAGAGAGATCCCTCACGGTGTTGGGGTGATGGTTCAACCGCATGCACTTTAAACCTGATTGACCACCGAATTTATTCCGCTTTATTAAAATTCCTTAACACCCTGTATACGATCTGCTGGTTGGTGGCCTTATCCACTTTCAATTGTGCACCCTTATACCTCAACGTATCACCTTCAGAAGTATCCATCGTGAAATTGGTGGTGTAAGGTGCTTTCACCCTATCGCCACTAAATTCGCGGGACGTAAAATTTAGAATATCACCAGCCCTGCCATTGTATTCGATGATCTGCTGAAACGAGTTGGGATCAGAACAAAGGGTGTTCTTTTTAAAAGCAATAGTGCCGTATGATGAGTCAAAGCAACCTGACCACATATCGTCAATACAAATTTTATTGGAATCTTCTTCATAGGTGAACCGGCTGGTATAACCGCGGGACCCACCAAGAAAATTAATGAACCGAATCGATCGACTATCAAAACTGAAGTACTCATCACTACCGGGCAGTCGGCAATACTTACCCGCGTTGATGGCGACATAACTACCGGTGATATTCCCCACTTCCACAACATCAGTGTAGTACCCCCTCGCCTGCATCAGCAGGGTCTCCCCGAGATACGCAGTACTGGACCTATTGAGCTCAGGCACAGAAACATCAACGTACTTGATCTTGGGTGAGCTCGAACAGCCTGCCAATAGCGTAAGAACCCACACTAGAAACAAAACTTTCCTTATCACACTCTCCTCTTTTCCTGCCTAGCAACACCGATATCCGACACCAATTCATTGCAATCCCATCACCGCATCCTGACACCCGATACAAAATCCGGTGTCATGTCAACGCTTGTTGCTTATTGCGCCAAACGGGACAACTGAAAACAAAAGCGGGAGACGTAGAAAGGCTCCTTAATTTTGGCTGTTCCCCTCAATCCACCCTAATACCTCAGTTGCGAAAGAACCATTCGCGTACCAATTATAGAAACCTGCAGAAGAAGGCACAAGAATTGACTATCGGAAATCAATACTTCTAATCGGAAGGTCGGAATGGTCATTCACGAAATGCTTTGCTCTCTCTCACCACCGCCCAAAATTCAGCTCAATCCATTCCGAGGTTAATGCTAACCTTGTCACATGATAATGTTGTAACCAGGTTTTGACACAAAAATCGTGGTATATGTTCGACATGCCGAGCAGGAGACAATATGGGCCTATAGGGAAGAGGAGAGTTCCATTGACCCATAGACATAAGGATGACTCGTTGGGTATAAGGGCGTGCTCATGAACACCACGATGAAAAAATTTGGGTACCCCAACACCTGCCTAAAAGAATTTGCCCAATGGGTTGTGCTTTTACGCCCTCAACAAGTGACCCTTGGCTCACTGGTACTGATCTGTCGAGAGGAGGCCATCGCATTTTCCCAAATTAGTGCCGATGCATTTCAAGAACTACCAAAGATCATTGGTGAAATTGAAACTAGCGTCTCACGCATATTTGCCTATAGCAAAATAAATTACCTGATGTTGATGATGGTTGACCCAGAGGTTCATTTCCATGTCATCCCGCGATATGACACCCCTCAAGTATTTTCTCAACAGCGATTCCTTGACCATGGATGGCCGGGGCCACCACTTCTTAAAAATGCCAATGACATTTCGGAAGAGGTATACCAAAACATTTTAAGTCACCTCAAAAATAACTGGATTCATGAACCTATAAATTAGTCGTAAATACTTAACAGCCAAGACATAGGCTGTTGCAAAATAGACTCAATTTGCGGTTTTTTTGCTACAAATTAATTTGGTTAAAAAAATTTGCTTTCGCTTTTCCTTCATTCTTAGCCATTCACCTAAAAAAAATTATGGCATTAAAATTGCTCACTCAGTTAACTGCTTTTTTGCAACCCATTAGGAATTATTCTGTCTTTAATCCCTGAGAAAGAATGAACGCTACACCAACACATCACCAACTCAGACTTAAATATGGGAACTTCTCTACCCTTTCAGAGGCCCTTGATTATGCTGCTTCAGGAGAAACAGGCTGTAACTTCTATTCGGGGAGAGGCAAACTCACCCACGTCCTGACATATGCCGATCTACAACAACAGGCTCAGAACCTAGCCAGAAAATTGAACGGATTGGAATTATCACGAGGGTCTCGGGTGGCTTTAATCGCTGACACCACCCCAGATTTCATTCGATTCTTTTTTGCCTGTCAGTATGCCGGACTCATTCCGGTTCCTCTTCCGATTTCCTTACATTTAGGGGGGCATCAGGCATACGTCACCCAACTTAATCGGCTGCTCGAAAGCTGCCAAGCCTCCATCGCCATGGCACCTGAAGGCTTCTTGCCATTTTTGGAGGAAGCAGCAACCGGTTTGGACATGGTCCTCATTGGAGGTCCGGAAATATTCGCCTCACTAAAAGAAAATCAGGATCCGCTCAACCCCCTTGAGCCTCAAGAATTAGCCTATATTCAATACACCTCCGGTAGCACCCGTTGGCCGAGGGGCGTCGAGGTCACTCAATCGGCCGTGATGACCAATCTTTCAGGAATCATCCAGCATGGCCTCAAAGTTCAATCCGGTGACCGTTGCGTCTCCTGGCTTCCCTTCTATCATGACATGGGATTGGTCGGATTCGTTCTTGGTCCAATCGCTTCCCAGCTTTCCGTTGATTATTTGAGCACACGTGATTTTGCCATGCGCCCACGTCAATGGCTGAATTTAATGACGAAGAGCCGGGCGACAATTTCATTCAGCCCTTCCTTTGGTTACGAGCTCTGCGTACGAAGATTAGGCGAAGACTTTAATGAACACTTTGATCTCAGCTCTTGGCGAATTGCGGGTGCTGGAGCAGAAACCATTCGTGCCGATAGCCTCTCACGTTTTGCCAAAACCCTGAAGACGAGTGGGTTTAAATCTGAAGCATTTCTCGCCTGCTATGGGATGGCTGAATGTTCTTTGGCAATTAGTTTTGCTCCCTTGAACAAGGGCCTCGAAGTAGACAGAGTTGACGGAGATCAGCTTTCCAATAATAGATTAGCCATGCCCTTTATCCCAACATTGACTGATGAGGAACAGGCTCGATGTAGCAAATTTGTGAATTGCGGAGTTCCTCTCCCAGGATATGAAGTCGAAATTCGAAATATTATGACGGGAGATGTCGTTAAAGAACGGGAAAGTGGAATAATTTTTGTTCGTGGAGCAAGTACCATGACGGGATACTTCAATGATCCCATCTTGACCCAGGAGGTCCTTTCATCTGATGGCTGGCTCAATACGGGCGACATTGGCTATTGGGTCGAAAACAGTCTCGTCATTATTGGACGTTCCAAAGATATGATTATCATTAATGGACGAAATATCTGGCCTCAGGATCTAGAATTCATGGCAGAGCAACAGGCCGAAGTCCGACCAGGTGATTCATCAGCTTTTTCCGTTTCCACACCAGACGGCCATGAGATCGCAATCATAGTGGTTCAATGTCGTGAAATGGATAACAAAAAGCGTGAAGACCTGGTTCAGCGCCTACGATCCCTAGTGCACAAAGAGTTGTCTATTCCATGCTATATTGAACTCATCCCACCTAGAACACTTCCGCGGACGTCATCTGGAAAACTATCTCGATCTCGTGCCAAAGCGGACTTCCTTACCCGCATTCAGTGGGAAGAGGTGACTACCAACTTGTCTACCACCGCTGGGTCTGCCTAAGACCAGACACCTTTTCTCACACGTCCTCCACGGTCTATGCGCACTACCGTTGCCCTAACAGGGGCTTCCGGTTTCATTGGTGGAGTCATCGCACAACATCTAATGAAAAGCGGATGGCATGTGCGTGGACTCGTGCGTTCTCCCAGTCAGGCTCAAAAGCTCAAGGGACTGGGAATCACGCCGGTCCAAGGCCAATTGGAAGATCCTGCCAGTCTGTTAACCCTAGTCAAAGATACGGTCGGTGTCATTCACTGTGCAGGAGCGATTCGCGGCGTTAGTCGAGAAGGCTTCCATACAACAAACGTCATGGGCGTCTCTAACCTGATTCAAGCCTGTCTTGCACAATTCCCTCTTCCGCGGTTTGTTCTTCTCTCATCTCTCGCCGCTCGGGAGCCATCACTTTCACCATATGCATGGAGCAAACATGAAGGTGAATCTGTCTTAATTCGTGAGGCAGGAACACTGACGTGGAGCATTTTTCGTCCACCTGCCGTCTATGGACCGAAAGATCGTGCGCTGCTACCCCTCTTTACCCTGTTGCGCAAAGGGATTGGGGTTCAACTCGGTCCTTCCCAAGCCAAATTTTCCTTAATTCATGTGGAGGATCTCGCCAGCGCGATTCTTCATTGGCTAAAAAATGGAGACCCACCTTCTCAAACCTTTGAGATTGATGACGGGTTCCCTGGGGGATATTCCTGGGAGGATGTATTTCGCCTTTCTAATCCCTGCCTCCGCCTGCGCGTACATATTCCACCAAGCCTATTACACATAGGTGGGAAAAGTAATGAAATATGTTCCCGCCTCTTTGGATACACTCCCCTTTTCACCAGCGGGAAAGTTGCTGAACTTCTCCACCCCAATTGGGTCTGTGATACGCACACGACGCAGACGCTCGGCTGGACGCCACAAATCAGCCTCAAAGAAGGCTTGCGTCGGTTGTTCACATCGGATAGGCTCATGCCATCCCATAGGGAGTAGTACAGCCTTGTTCTCTTCCTCCATTAAGAAGGCAATTATAATATGATGAGTTATTCCGCCATCCTTCCCCAACTGTTCGACACCCTCAAGCCTTTTACCAAACCAGGCTTTCAATTAAAAGAACAAACCGAGCTGGTCGCAGAACTGGGATTGGATTCCTTACAAGTCATGCAAGTCCTCTTAAAAATCGAAGATCACTTTGATATTTCCATCCCTCTGAATAATCTTCCCAATATCCGAACAGTCAAGGACCTGGGCGAAGAGATTGAGAAGTTGCTGAAAGGGTAATCATGTCATTATTTGACAAATTTCTTCCCATCCAAGAAGCCAGAAACGAGTTACTGAAAAGTGGGGTCAATCCGTTTCACGTCACCGTCGAAAAAATTATTTCCCCGACAGAAGCCATTATCAACGGTCGCAAGACCATTCTAGTTGGTACCAATAACTACCTAGGTTTGACCTTTCATCCTGATTCCATCACAGCCGCCCAACAGGCGCTTGCCCAGGAAGGAACCGGCACCACCGGATCGAGAATGGCAAATGGATCCTTTGCGAGCCATAAAGCGCTGGAAAAGGCCATCGCGGATTTCTATGGTGCGCCTTATGCCATTGTCTTTTCAACAGGCTACCAGGCCAATCTTGGAGTGCTTTCTGCTCTTGCAGGCCCCGGGGACACTATTTTGATAGATGGGGACTCCCATGCCAGCATTTATGATGGATGCCGACTTGGAGGCGCAGAGATTATCCGGTTTAAGCATAACAACGTGGTAGATTTGGAAAAACGGCTCCGTCGCTTGGGGGATCGAAGTTATCGAACCTTAATTGTCGTTGAGGGCATTTATAGCATGCTGGGTGATCGAGCCCCGTTGGCTGAAATCGTCGAGGTGAAGAAAAAGTATGGGGCCACCCTGATCGTTGATGAAGCGCATTCGTTGGGGGTACTCGGACAACATGGCCGTGGCTTAGCCGAAGAAACAGGAGTCGAACAGGACGTCGATTGTATTGTCGGGACATTCAGCAAAAGCCTGGGCTCGACGGGAGGATTCGGCATAAGCTTCCATCCCGAATTCGAATTAATCCGATACACCAGTCGACCCTATATTTTCACCGCTTCCCCATGCCCGTCAGTTGTTGCTTCGACACGAGCCACCATTCGCATCATCCAAACTCAACCGGAACTCCGTCAGCATCTGTGGACCAATTCCCGGAATTTATATGAAGGGTTAACGAAGAGTGGGTACATTTTAGGGGCGGAGGTAGGACCTATCATTGCCGCAATGGTCCCCAATAAAGAATTGGCTCTCACCATGTGGCAACAACTTTTGGAAAATGGGATTTATGTCAACCTCATGATTCCTCCTGCCACTCCAAATGGCGAATGCCTCTTGCGATGCAGTGTGAGTGCCGCTCATACACACAAACAAATTGAAAAAATTATTGCGGCATTTGCCGACATGTCTCATGGAACTCAAACCCACATCAGCCCTGCTCACGTACAACCAGGTGCAACTCTCAATTAAAAATGCTAGCGTTTCGATGGCCTGCCGAAACAACGATCCTGATAATTTCCCAAATGTCTCATGTCACGTCACCGCTCTAGACCCAACGGCATCAGGGTAATACCCGAAAAAATCATTTTGGAGGTCAGAAAAGGCATCGCTCCCTCTGGAACAACTCCGGTGCGAATTTTCGTTGGAAGCGAATCAGCCCAAGGCCGAGCCGAACGTATACTCATCTGGTCAATTGAACAGGTTCGCGATCCGGCTCGAGTATACGAAATATATCTCATGAAGGAATTAAAGGGATTTGACCGACGCAAATGGCTGACGGGGTTTACAAATTATCGATTTGCGATCCCGACATTTGCCGGTCAGGCAGGACGAGCGATTTACAACGATGTCGATCAAATCTACCTGGCGGATCCTGGAATATTATTCGACCACGATTTGCACGATCATGGCTTTCTCTCGATCGCACAGAATGATACTTCGGTAATGGTCATGGATTGCAAAAAAATGGCTGCCATTTGGTCTCTTGAGGCGGCACAATTCGAGAGAAAAAACGCGCTGGTGCAGCGCGCCTTGGAAGTACCCAACCTCTGGGGTCCATTGGAACCCGAATGGAATGCCCGTGATGAAGAATATCGGGAAGGCCAGTCAAAAGTTCTCCATTATACGGCTCTCCATACGCAACCTTGGCAGCCCTTTCCTCAGGAATTTGTGTACCAAAAAAGCCTTGAGGGCGATGTTTGGTTTAATTTGGAACACAGTGCCAACCAAAAAGGATTCCTTTTATTTTCTCGGAAACATCCCTCCTCGCTATTTTCAGAATTTGCTAAACAGGCAAAGGATCTCCGGAATAGTTCCCCTTCGAAACAATCTCCTTTCCAGGAGATCGAGACCATTCACGACCTTCAAGAAGCGGTGCGCACCCTCCAGGCCAAGTCGCTTCTGTACTGTCATTTCGGGCAACTTTCCGACAGTGTTCCCGAACACCTTCGGGATACCGACCTTTCCTCATTAACCATGACCTCATTGGATCTTTGTCAAAAAGACTCAGACCCACTGCCTTCCCGACAATTCGACCTGGTCCTGTCACCCGGAGGGCTTCATCTCGTCCCAGATGAAGATATCCCGTGGGTTTTTGAAGAAATGTTTACCCGTGCACATGGCATGGTCTTTGTGGCGATAGATCTTACCAACCCGGGACAACCCTATGCTGCTGAAACTCCTCACACCGGATCGAAACAAGATATGAACTGGTGGATGAGTCACCTTGAAACAATTGGCGCCCGCTATCCGGCTATACACTGGAAGCTGGCGTTCCATACTAAAACACCCAAGGGAATTCCTCAGAGATTTATCCGTTGTGGAGGGCATTGGATCGGTTCTCCCCCGCGAACCTGGATACTCTCAGACGGCAAAGTTGGACATACCACTCAATCAGAAGTACTCGCAAAGTCCTTGGGGTGGCCTTATGAAATTAAAAAGTTGCGATTCTACGGATGGCATAAAATCCAAAAACTCGTGTGGGGATTACTCCCTCCCAATATAATAGGCATAAATAGAGTTCGCTCTTCCCCTCTTTGCCCCCCCTGGCCCGACCTCGTGATTTCTACCGGTTGGCGACCGGCACCAATTGCCAGATGGATTCGTGAACAAAGCCGGGGAAAAACACGGATTATTCAATTGGGACGAAAAGGAGGATGTTCCGCTGACTTCTTTGATGTCGTCATTACTCCATCCTATTACGGCTTTCCTCGTTGAATGAATTAACCCAGGAAAGACTGGACGGAGTTACGCAGCGATGGCCCAATCTCTTTGACAAGGCGCCACATCCCCGCATCGTCTTTGTCGTGGGGGGTTCCACTGCACGGTTCAAATTTTCCCCTGATATGGCTCGGATGATTGGCAAACAACTGAAAGACCTCGCAGAACAATGCCATGGGAAAATTTTTGCCGTCACGTCACCCAGAACAGGCAAAGATCTGAGCTTGGCGCTTGAGTCGACCCTGCTGCCGGATCATTATGTTCATACATGGAAGCCAAACCAGTCCGACAATCCGTATTTCGCCTATTTGGCTGGTGCCGATGTCATTATCGTCACCGGAGAAAGCGAATCCATGTTGGCTGAGGCAGCCTCTTTAGCTAAGCCGGTTTATATTGTCCCGCTTCCGGAAAATTCCCCAACATGGAAGGTACGGCTCAGTGAGAAGATTATTCAACGGGCCCAATCCCAACCCTTGAATAAACGGGGAACCGCTCGTCCCCAACAAGGATTGGAACGTCTTTGCGCTCGGCTCATGCGTGTGGGATTGGTGCAACCTCGTCGAAATCTGGCCATGTTGCACGATTCCCTTATCAAAAGTGGAATGGCCCGGCCGTTCGGAGAACCCATTACAAACGGGACACGCCCGCAATTAAAGGAAACGGAAACAGTCGCCCGAAAAGTCAAAGCCACTCTTGGAATCTTTGATCACCGGTAACAAAGCGACAATCAGCACCGCCGGAGCAAAAAAAGCGCTCCGAAACGTGTTGGGATAAATATGAAATGACAAAACCCCGCCACCGTCTCACCATTCCCGTAGAAATCTTCAATAGGGAATTTGACGCCAAAGTTTTGCTTTCCTGCTTCGCCGCAGAGCGTGGATTTACTGTCATTATTGGGGAAAAGCGCGAAATTCAACTCAATCTTGCCGCTTTACCCAAATCTATCTACCTCCCCACCAATCTTCATAACCGGAACTCTATCGTCTTCTCCCTCCTGGCCAAATTGGGGCATTCGTTGGTAGGAACGGACGAGGAAGCCATTGTGTATTGTTCTCCGGAAGTGTATGTGAAGGAAAAATTGGGCTCGACAGAATTTTCCCGTCCAAATCTCTTTTTAGCATGGGGACCAGAAAATGCCAGAATCTGGAAGTCCCAACCCAAATACAACGGAATGCCTGTGCATATAACGGGAAATTCCCGTGTGGATTTATTGCGGCCTGAAATGCGCCAATATTGGACGCCGCAAGTCGAAACTATCCATAAAAAATTTGGAAAAATCATCCTCATCAATACCAATTTTGGCAAGTTGAACCACTTCAGGCCTAACAAGGGTGCGGAAAAGGAAGCGCTTGAACGGGCAGCAGTCGCACCATCGGATGTGGACGAATTTGATCTTGGGATGGCCCGCCACCGTCTCGCGCTATTCCAGTATTTTCAGGAAATGGTCGGCCAAATGGCCGCAGCCTTTCCCGCTCATACCATCTTGATCCGTCCCCATCCCTCTGAAAACCACGAGACATGGAAGCAGGCCGCGAACGGATATACCAATGTCCAGGTGCATATAGAAGGGCATGTCATTCCCTGGCTATTGGCAGCCGATGCCATCATTCATAATAGTTGCACCACCGGCTTGGAAGGATATGTCCTGAAACGTCCTGTTTTTTCCTATCAACCGATCACCTCAGACCGTTTTGACAAACAACTGCCGAATGCCGTTAGCCGCAAGACAACTAGCTCTTCGGAATTAATTGAACTCATCAAAACAACCTTAGATGATCAGTCTGCGCAGGAAAATGGTTCTGAAGCCAAAACCCGCTTAATTGAGCAATACCTGGCAGCCCTCCAAGGGCCTTTTGCCTCGGAAAACATCGTGAATACGCTGGAAATATTCGACGCCACTATTTCACCCCCGACCCCGAAATGGGGAACGGTACTCGCCGCAAAATCTCAGGCCATTGGCAGAAAATTACGACGCCGATTCAACGCGCAATTTCGCATGGGCAATCAAAACCGATCGCAACGCTACAATTATCTGACCCACATTTTCCCTGAAATCACCCTGGCGCATATCGAAGAACGCATCGAGCGATTACAACAGGCTTTAGGAAGATTTCACCACATACAAGTCAGGACCCTGCACGACAATATTTTTGAAATATTTCCCAACTAACCACTCGAGAATGAAAAATGCCTCTACCCACACTCAGGGTGGGCATGCATCGGGAAACATATACCGAATCTGGTGAACACTCTAAGGAGGATACATGTATAACGTAAAAATTTTCGGAGCCGGGTCGATCGGCAATCATTTGGCTCATGCATCCCGTTCCCTGGGTTGGAACGTCACGATATGCGATGTGGACCAAGCGGCATTGGATCGAACCAAACAGACCATTTATCCGACCCGGTATGGAAAATGGGACGAAGCCATCAAGCTTTCCCTGGTCAAAGACGCCCCGAGAGGAGGATTTGATCTCGTGGTTGTTGGGACTCCTCCAGACTCCCACCTTACCCTGGCACTTGGGGCTCTTGAGGAAAAACCCAAAGCCATTCTTGTGGAAAAACCTCTCTGTCCCCCGGACTTGGAACAGGCCCAAACATTACAGAAGATGGTGGTCGAATCTGGCACATCCGCATTTGTGGGATATGACCACGTCGTGGGAAAGGCCGCGCAGGAAACACTCAAAGCCGGTCGCCAATTATCCACCATTGAAACTATCGACGTGGAATTTCGTGAACATTGGGGCGGCATCTTCGCAGCTCATCCATGGTTACAGGGTCCACAGGACAGTTATTTGGGATTTTGGAAACGGGGATACGTTAC
>JAUIKP010000051.1 GCA_030430725.1 Nitrospiria bacterium | reverse complement strand
CCCGTGTACATACCAATAGACCAGGGACCGGAACCCTCACTCTCCACCTGCGAACCTAAAAAGCCTAGAACAATCCCCCGGTATGAAGCACTAGCCCTCCAGGTTACTGCCCCCATTACGAAGCAAACAATGATTCCACCAATAAGTACAACTGGAGACAGTTTATATTTCTTCATTCACACAATATCCTTCCACTGAGTCATGGCGTAGAAAGGTATACAGCAGGTCCTCCCGTCTGTGTATTGGAGCAAAATTTTTTCATCCCCTCCCAGTAAAAGCCCAATTCTGAAACCAAACATCGGCAGAAAGTCTATGGGTAGAACCTTTTCATTGAACAACAAATGAGAGCTGTGGCTTTGAGGGTATTGGAATATCACTAATTTTCCACAACCCCAATGATTTATCTTTGTATTCCCCTTTACTGGTTTTTTGAGTGCATTGTTCTACAAGAAGGGATTGGGGGGGAGGGAAATAGAAAGGAACCGATTCAAGGTTCAGAGTCCTCCATTGCCCGGTTTTTATGTCGCGGTTGTCTTTTCGTTCAGGAAATGTTGTTGTGAGCAAATAGGAGGATCCACTCCTCCTCATGTTTTTCAATGCCTTGAAAATGTCCGAAAAGGAATAATGCCCTAAACAGTCTCGGCAAAAAATAAGATCAACGTTTGGCAAATCACTTCGCAGGAGATTGAGCTTGACAAAAATGACCTTATCCGTTTGATGTAACCGACGATTCCGGTCAACTATCTCCTCGACAATATCTGCCCCAATATAATGAATTCCATTTAAATCCACCATTTTCATCCAGAAAAAATCGCCGCAGGGTATATCCAGCATTGTGGAGATCTTTAAGTCTTTAATGAGAATTGGCAGCTCTTTCACAATCGCCTGTGTTTGCTCAAGATCTGAACCTTGCCCGGATACGCTATTTTTCCCCCTCCAATAATTTTTCTTGTATATTTCAGTGAATATTGCCTCCGTTGATTTCATACGTGAGGGCACTTCCTTGTAAATTTCCAATATCAATTTGTAGGCAGAATAGGCACCCGGAATTTCTTTTATTATTCGTTTCAATTTTGATTGTATTTGAAATATCATTAAAACCCTTATCAATTTTATAGACGGTCTTTTGGCAATTGGCTATTTCGTGTTTAGACTCCATTAACAACTACCACCAAATCCGGCATATTATTTTTTATATTCACTAACCAATGTTTCTATCACGTCTCGATATTTTTTCTCGAAATTTTTTATCGTATGATTTTCTTGGGCAAACTCCCATGATTTCCTGGACATACGCCTGAGTTCCTGAGTTGAACGAGACGAAGTTTGACGAACCGCCTCCCGAATTGACTCGATTGAACAATCATCAAGGACCACACCTTCGTCCTTACCCACATCCACACCGGATTCACAGCTGATGATTGGGATAAGTCCGGCATGCAAGGATGTCAACACCGAACCGGCATTCGTTTCAGAGCATGATGGATAGACCATTCCCAGGCAGCGATTGGTCAGATCCCTAAACTCAGCACTTTCAACATCAATCCATCCACGAGTATGAATATTGGGAGTATGATACAACTCCTGAAAATAGGCCTGCTCAAAATCCTTCTCTCTCGAGACCGGGCCACAAACCGTCAAATGATATTCTGGCATTCCTGCAAACGCTTCTAAAACCAAATCAAGGCCCTTGTGAATCATCCCCTCACTTCCCAACCATAGAAACCGGAATCGACAGGCTTCAAAATCCTTGGAATCTCTCCAGGCATAGGTGTAGGGAACTGCATTTGGAACCAGATACATGGGCTTATTCGCATACTTGAAATTGTTCATTCCAAATGCACAATGAACGACCACACAATCAGCAAATTCTATGGCCATGGCATACTTCGGATCCATAAATCTTCTCGAACGCAGGGTCACATGCCTTCGCTCCTGCATCGCCATCAAGCGTTTGGTTTCGGCATGATTATTAAAGTAGGGGTGGGCAGTGGTCGCCTGCAATATTTTAACACAATCCTTATTCAGGACGTTCGCAATTCTTTCAAAATTCATCCGGGTATCGATAAAAAATGAATAATCCTTTTTAGGTAAAAAGGTCCGGTTCGTATTAGCAATAATATCCACAGCAAAACCGAGATCAACAAAAATTCTTGCCATCACAACTGACAATTGTGAGCTATAATGATAGTAGGGAATGGGTTGCCCCGGTTGGATTAAAAATCGTTCAATTTTATAGGAAAGAAGTACGTTTCCACGGGGAGTTCCCTTTGGCATAAGAGAAATCACCCGTTCTGTTGGGGAAGGGGTCATGAAGAAAACTTTGTAAAATTTTTTATAGACCTTCTGGACAATTGCCAGAGTCCTGGTTGCCTGTTTTCCTACCATTGCCCTTCACCTATTTTTTTCTGGAATTCGAAACCTGCGGAAACCCCTAGCGAAAGAGGGATCGACTGTTGTAATCGACCGGATGGTTATTGTCCTGTAGATTTTTTGCTCGTGGCCCCAAGGTGTTCAGATTTATACCATTCCACGGTTTGACACAGCCCGGATTCAAGGGAAACCTTCGGCTTCCAACCAAGTTTTTCATAGGTAATACCTATCTCAGCTTTTCGTGCTGGTTCCAAGACCCGGTCGGGCAATACGCCAAATAATGGTTCTACATTACCCCCCACAATCTTGACCAATTTTTCCACCAATTCACGAACAGTTACGAGCGTTCCCATACCTAAATCAAGAGTACTACCCTCTATTTGTGGCATCTGACCTGCCGCAATAAATCCGTCGATGACGTCATCGATAAAAATCCAGTCGGCGTTCCATTGTCCACTAGAAAGTCTTGGAGATTCGTTTTTCAAGAGAGAGAGCACAACAGAAGGAATGAGCTTCCGGGAATCTTGTCCCGGCCCATAGGTCATAAAGGTTCGGACAATCACTAAAGGAGTCCCATAGAGCGCATGGAACATGCGTCCATAGGCACTACCCGCCCACTTAGCCGCCGCATACGGCGAACTCGGAATTATCTCGGAATCCTTGGATTGTGGCTCATTCAGGGACCCTGCCAATACGACCCGTTGACAACCAGCTTCGGTCGCAGCCGTTAGCAGATTTACGGTACTTGTGAGCAGACTGTGGAATGTCGGCAAAACAAATTCCACAGATTGAATAGCGGAAGCCAACCCCGACATATGGAAAATAAGGTCGGGTTTGATGTTTGCGAGCAGACGGCGAACCGCTCCCAGATCTTCCAAATTCGTTTGCCACCAGAGAGGTCCACCTTTGAGATTTGGTCGTTGAGTACGGGAAGTCGCATGCACTTCCCCACTAATCGGGCATAATCGATGAAACAAATGGGTTCCCAAAAATCCGCTTGCACCGGTGATCAAGACTTTGGCATCTGACAATGAGGTCATGATCGGCATTGTGGAGAGCGCCCCTCTCGCCCTTGTGCACTAGGGTTATGCGAGAAATTCTTAAAAAGTCGATCGCCCAAAAAAAGTCGGTTAATTCGGAAGGAATACTTAACAACCACAAGAAAACAATCACTCAGCACCATTCCAGGAAAACTCCCTTCAAGTGCCCAACACACAATCCTTTGTCTTTGATCCTGAAAAGAAAACGGCCATTATGATTCGGTAGCCCAAAGGAATCTATGGGATTAGATAGAGTAAATTTATAGGAGGTGAAATAATGAATAATTCTCTTTAGACCTTGGAATGTGACATTCAAGACCACAGGATGAGGAAGAGAGGAGAATTTCCATCCGGGAATAAAGAATACGGGAAAAGTTAGGTCAACTGGCACCCAAACATTTTTACAGATGTCATCAGGTTTTCGGCTGTACCAATATCGATATATCTCCCATCCGGAAACACAACGCCAAACGTCTGCAACCCGTGGTTGATTGCCGCCTGTATCACGGCTCCAACGGTCAGATCCTCTGCTTCCAGTTTGCCGGCTTTGGCAGTTTTGGAAACATTTTTTCGTCGAAAGCCCTGAAGGTAATCATGCATAAACTGAGTAAACACTGGTGTCCACACTCCGCCTAACCAACAGAACTCCAGGTCAGTTTTTTCCGGTTTCAAAAACATTGCGTGGATTTTCCCGTTTTCATCCATCTCCACCATATCCATAAGCTGAGGATTATGTGCCCGGAAAACGGCAAGGACCACATCGGCTTGCGTGCGTTCTTGCTGTTCAAGTAATGGACTAAACACATTTTCCGAGCTGATCATGATATCTGGAAATCCAAACGCGACCAACTTATCATGAACAAACGGGTACGCTTGGTCTATGGTAAATGGCGGTCCCAACGATTCCCCCATGATCAAATACCCGAGATGCATGTTTACGAATTCCCCATAACCGAAATAAGCGGGAATATCCCATTTGCCCTTCCGGAGAATAATAAATGTTTTGGCAATTCCTGCTAATTGAAACTTGTCCAACAAATAATGCCCTACAGCCTTTGGGCGAGGTTGAGAAGTTCCCTCCATGATTTGAAACCCAAGTGGAAACAACTCTTTACTGCAAGGCAATGGAGCAATTCTTTCAGCTTTTCCGCCAGCGGGCATCAACCCGACGACCTCTCTCTGGCAAGATTTCGCGGCAACTTCCATTAAACCATTCACCATAGGCTCGTCACATCCAGAATGAATCAGCCAAATTGTTCTTTCAATAACCCATGTTCAGCTAGAATTTTGGCTGCCTCAGAGATAATACCAAAAGGCATGTTTGACCGTTCCGCGATTTCTAAGACTGAGTAATGGCCATCGGATAAATTAAGCGCCCAAAGCATCGCCATTTCCCGTTTGGCTCCTTCAGACTCACCTCCAATTGCTCGGTACAGGCCCCTTTTCCCCAGTTGTGGTTCACACTGAAGGTTTTGACTGAGATAGGTTTTGTTCCCTTCCAGAAGGGTCAGGACTCCTAAGCAACAATTGAAAGATGCTTCAAGACATTCTGGCTGAACAAACGTGAGATTGTCCCCAGACGTGTGATATTCAGAATATTCTCCATGCGGCGTTCTCATGAAACAGCCAACAGGCAAGTTGAAACCGGGAGAACAGTATTGCCTTTCATCGTAACCATACGGAAAAAAATCGATAATTGTATGCGACTGCCCAGACGTTTTAAGAATATGATTGAACGCCCGGTCAATCTCAGCATTTCCCTGCCGACTTTTTTTGTAGGTCACAGGACCAGAGTCCCCCACTCCTGTTACAACTATGCCTGCCTTGATCTTGGATACTTGCTCTTGATGCAGAGCGAGCCAAGTGATAGACCCAATCGTTCCAGGGATAAAAAGAAAACGATAAGAGTAGCGTAACGATGTCAAGCCTAAGGTTTTGGCAAGAAACGTCGCAAGAGCCATTCCTGAGAGATTGTCATTGCATAGAGATGGATGACAAACATGACAGGAGATTAAAATTTCTTGTTCTAATTCTCCTTTTATATAGCATTCGCCGTAAGTTAAATGCCCCTCTTCTATTGTTGAATCGATGCACACCTCATATTCCTTCTCTGTCAGTCCCATCAATTGCTTATGACTCAGGCAAAACCCCCAGCTTTCCTTGTAGTAGGACGTACGGTAGGGAATCCTTTCTGGGTCGCCAGGCAAAGAATGCAGATGAGGGGTTAACTCTTCGAGTGTCATTGTGGCGTGGATCGGCTGGCTATAGCTGACGACATGCAAGTTTGATGATTGAAAATCGACAACCCGCTCTCCCCTGGAGTTTTTTATATACGCATCTTGAATATTCCACTCCCTGGGTACGATCCAATCAAAGACCTGGGTCCCGCTTGGAACTTCATGGATCTCAACAGGAATATGTTTCCCAATGAGACGAAGCGTTTCTCGAACACCATTGCCTGTAATACTCCGACAAATGGGGAACAGATCGGCGATAAACCGATGCATTTCTTTCCCCAACTGATTTCTAGGTTTCTCAGTCATATGCCCTTACGATTTCTGTATTTTCAAACATTGTTGAGGTTAAAATCCGGGAAGCCTTGATCTCGATCGGATATGAGACGTTCATCTGTCGGCCATTGAATTCCAAAAGCAGGATCATTCCACCTCACACCTTTGGCAAATTCAGGAGTGTAAAACTCGGACATTTGGTAAAAAACATCAGACTCATCTTGTAAAGTCTGAAATCCATTAGCAAATCCCTCTGGAATGAACAATATTCGACGGTTTTCTTCACTGAGAACGACGGATAGATATTGCATGAACGTTGGAGACAATGGCCGCAAGTCAATGATCACATCATGAATCGCACCCTTGATACACCAGACAAGCTTAGCTTCCTGATGAGGAGCAGACTGATAATGCATTCCTCGAAGAATCCCTTTATATTTGTTGTGAGACATATTACATTGAACAGGTTGAAAGGAGATACCATGTCTCTCAAAATCCCGCTGGCACCACGTTCGCGCAAAGAATCCTCTTGAGTCTTCGATTTTTTCTGGATCAATCAGGAAGGCTCCCTTCAGAGACGTTTCGATAAAATTCATGAAAGAACCTCTAATTGGGGTATAGGCACCACAAATTTGCCTCCCCATTCCCGAATGTACGCCATTTGCTCCATAACTTCATCTTTAATATTCCAAGGTAAAATAAGAAGGTAGTCCGGCTTATGTAATTTTATGGCATCTGGAGAGAGGATGGGAATGTGGGTTCCCGGCAAAAATTTACCCTGTTTGTGAGGACTCCGATCAACCGTAAAATCAAGAAAGTCCGTTCGTACTCCACAATAATTCAACAGGGTATTTCCTTTTGCAGGTGCCCCATATCCAGCTATGGTTTTCCCTGCTTCCTTTGTGGAAATAAGAAATAACAGAAGTTGTCGTTTGACATAGATCACACGACCTGAAAACGATAAATAGTGCTCTAACTTCCCAAAACCCTCTTGTTCTTCACGATGCTGAAGCTCCGCGACGTGGCCTTGAATGGATTTAGTTGAATCTTCTTCATGGCAACAGTAAATTCTAAGGGACCCTCCATGAGTAGACAATTCTTCCACATCAAAGACTTTCAATCCATGTTTGGCAAAAATCTTTTGAACCGTATAAAAAGAAAAATAGGAAAAATGTTCATGATAGATCGTATCGAATTGGGTGTCCGCCATTAGTCGCATCAGATGAGGGAATTCCATGGTGATGACCCCATTGGGCTTCAACAGCACTTTCAGCCCTCGAACAAAATCATTCAAGGCTGGAACATGCGCTAATACATTATTTCCAATGAGCAAATCGGCTTGCGTCCCTTTGCTTGTAAGATCACAAGCCAGTTTTTCCCCAAAAAACTCGACAATGGTAGGAATACTCTTCTCTCTGGCAAATTCTGCGACGTTTCGGGCAGGTTCGATTCCCAAAACCGGAATCCCCCGGGCATAAAAATTCTTCAAAAGGTACCCGTCATTACTGGCTATTTCAATCACCTGGCTGCTTGCATTCAAGCTAAACCTTTCAATCACGTGCTCTGAATATTGTTGGGCATGTCTGAGCCAGGAATCGGAAAAGCTAGAAAAATAATCATAATCTGAAAAGATCACATCCGGACTGGAGCATTCTTCAAGTTGAACCAACAAACAGGTTTTACAAACATAGACATGCAACGGGAGAAACATCTCTACAGCATTCAATTGGGATTCGGTCAAATTGCTATTGGCGAGTGGTGACATCCCAAGATCCAAAAAGGTCACTTCCAATGGAGTGTCGCAAAACCGGCATCCGCTTTTTTTCACAGCAAGACCTCTTTCATTTAAACGAATATTCAAATTCAGGACGGTGGCTCGAAAGAAACTCCCTTGTAGACGTCACAGGATAGATTGATCGAAACGATCGCTCATCGCTCCCATTAAGAGGAAATAAACTTTTTAGGCCAGAATGGGATCTGCCGTTCCAGTAACCCAATCAAGATTTTCCGTAATCAACTGCTTTGTCTTCAACTGCTTGAGGAGATTCAATCGAATCAATTGTGAATTACGAAAATCTTTATCATGGAAGTTTATCGCCTTCATGCCATCTACCAATTCGACGATTGCTGTTTGCAAATCAATGGAAGGCTGAAATTCTGGTGCCAATTTCATAAACCGATCAAAACTCACTTGATAGGATCTTCGATCCGGCTGAGCCCCTTCGTTTATAGAAATGGTCGTACCTGGAATAACCCGAGCCACCGCGTCCGCCAACTGTCTGACCTGGTAATTCCATTGATTGCTCCCGACATTGATGGATAGAGCCTCACCGCCGTCCTGACTCTTTCTTCGAATGCCCCATTCAATAGCTTTCGCCATATCCTTAATATGAATAAGTGGCCGCCAAGGAGTTCCATCACTCAAAATGATAATTTCACCATTGACCAAAGCACTCGCAACAAAGTCATTTAGCACCAAATCCAGGCGAAGCCGCTCACTCATTCCACATGCGGTTGCAAAGCGAAGACATGTTATAACAAACCGCTCATCAGCTAAACGGGTAAGATCTTTCTCCGCACCTAACTTTGATTTGGCGTAAGCCGTGAGCGGATTCAATGGCGAATCTTCATCCCTGGCCCCTTCCGCAAAACCATAGACGCTGCAAGACGATGCAAAAATAAACGACTTCACCCCACGGGCTTTGGCTTTCACAGCGAGAGCATAGGCCGCATGGTGGTTCACATTTGCTGTCACATCTTCGAATAAGGCTCCCATAGGATCATTCGAGATCGCCGCCAAATAGACAATCGCATCAACGTCTTGAAGCACTTCATCAGGAGGATTTCGAACATCGGCGAAGTATTGAATATCGACCTGTGCCCGACTAACCATTTCTGGAGCAGTGAGACAATGTGCAAAAAACCCCACATCCAAGCCAATCAGCGTTGCACCCGAAAAACGTTCCCTCAACCGCTGAATAACCACCGGGCCGACATAGCCCAAATTACCTGTAATTAATATCTTCACGGGACCCCCCTAATGTGGTTCAACAATATGACCTACCCCAATTTCTTAACGAACACCATCGGTGACAGACATGAATCCTGAGCAGCAAATGACCACCCACCTAATCGGTCCATATTTTCCATGGAGCACTTTGTGAACCCCAGAGTTCTTCCAAATAGTTTTTTTCTTTCAATGTATCCATGCACGACCAGAAACCATAATGTCGGTATCCCATCATTTGCCCATCTTTGGTCAGAGCTTCCAAAGGCTCTTTCTCCCAGGATGTTTCATCATCACGAATGTAATCAATTGCTTTCCCATTGAGCACAAAAAATCCACCGTTTATCCACCCTTCCCCTGATTCAGGTTTTTCATGAAAGTTACAGATCCTATCTCCATCAAACCCAATTCGCCCAAACCGGGCTGGTGAACGTACGGTGGTTACAGTTGCCAATTTCCCATGTGAATGATGAAATTTAATCACAGATTCAATATTGAGGTCCGCCACACCATCGCCATAGGTAAACAAAAATGTTTCATCATCACCCAACCACTTTTTAAGGCGTTTGAGCCTTCCTCCCGTTTGCGTATGCATTCCGGTATCCACAAGGTGGATTTTCCAGTTTGGCTGTTTTCCATCATGAATCGTAGTTTTTCCATTTGCTAAATCAATCGTGAGATCATTATTGATAGCATAGAAATTCAAGAAATACTCCTTGATGACTTCGGGTTTATACCCTAACGCAACGATGAACTCAGTGACATTATACGCCGCATAGACTTTCATGATATGCCAAAGAATCGGTTTCCCTCCGATCTCTATCATGGGCTTTGGTCTTAAAGCTGTTTCCTCAGAAAATCGAGTTCCCAATCCACCAGCTAGAATAACAACTTTCATAATTCTGTCCCTTTACTTTTTTGCTCCTCAAATAGAATACCCAGGTTTTAGACAACACGTAGGTGCCAATAGAATAGCGGCCAACAGACAAGGCCGAAGCTACGCATCCGTGTGTGACGACCTCAATCTTTAGCTGCCATCGGAGATGAGGCAAACAAATTTCCGCACATTCTCTTTCACTTCAGCATGGATTTTCTGCACCAATTATAACTGCCCTCAGGCGGTCTTCAAGGACCATTGAATCCTCTCACAGACATATTCTGAAAAAGGGATAGAGCATGTAAATCCAGGAGAGACCGCATTTAAAATATGCATGGATTTGCCATCTCCTTCAAGGACAAAATCCATTTGGAGTTTCTTCTCCTTCATATTAACCAGTTGTGCTCTTATCCCTGGTCTTCCCCAGGAGGTATATTGTTCTGGCTTCACCCCATCGAGTAAAGCAGAAACCAAAGAGACCAGATGGCTGCGGGAGTATTTTCTCAACTCTTGAAAAGCCAATTTTTTAAAGTCAAAATTAGAAAATCCTATAAGATGCATTTGCCTTAATGTAAGATCCATACACTCTTGGAAGCTAAATTTCTCAAATCCTGAATATTGTTCCCGCCAAAAAGCGGGAATCGCCGTTGGTCCAATTTTAGCTTTTCCCTCCGAGGTGACAGTGACATGGACTCCGAGAAACGGATTCCGCAAATCTGGAACTGGATAAATGTTTGTTCGGATGGCCCCCCTTGGCTCATCCGAGTAAAGGTAGAGTCCTTTAAAAGGCAGAATTTTATAATTTTCGGAAAAACCGAAATCCTTTGCAATTTTGTCTGCATAAAGACCGGCCGCATTAATGAGATATCCGACTTTAAAGGTACCGTTTGACGTAAATACTCCCTCCTTCGTTTTCTTGAGATACTGAACCCCGCAATGAACTTGTACCCCTTCATTAATGGCATCGCTGGTCATTGCTTGCAAAACTTTAGTTGGATCCACGGTTGATGTTGTTGGAGAAAACAGAGCTCGCTGGCAGGTTTTCACACGGGGCTCAATAGCTTTGGCTTCCTCCTCGGTAATGCCTTGCAAATCAATATCGTTTACTTTTCCTCGCCTGAGAAGTTCGTCAAGAGCTGGGTGTTCGCTACAATCTTTAGCAACAACAAGCTTTCCACACCTATTCATCGATATCTGTTTGGATTCACAGTATTCCGTCAGCCGTTTATTTCCAAGACGTGTAAATTTGGCCTTCAAACTTTCAGGTGAATAGTAAAAACCAGCATGCAATACCCCGCTATTCCGACCACTGGCGTGAGCTCCACAGTGATTTTCCTTTTCAATAATGGTCACGGTCGCATCGGAAAACTGCCGTTTCAGTTGTCGGGCTATATTAATGCCAATAATTCCGCCACCAATGACCAGAAAGTCTGAAGTTGCCATTTTTTACCTAGAGCGGATTCGAGAAGAGTTGTAAAGCTCGAACCCTGACAAAATTAACCTTTTGAAGGATGTTTTTGAGGTTTTCACCAACTTAAAGTAAAAATCTATCAGGGGAAGAATCAAATCGATCCAGTTCGGGCAGGGGCCACAACAGGGGAATTAATTATAAAAAAAGCCATCTTCATCTTAGGCAGGAAAAAGTCCGTCGAATTTTCGTCAAACTATCTTCTTTCAGTTTTTCTGAATTCCTGCTTGACTTTCCAGTTTTCATAAAGAAAGACCGGAAATTCGGAATACAATTCTAAAATCATGTCAATAGTCATCAAATTTATCAGAAATAAACATCG
>JAUIKP010000050.1 GCA_030430725.1 Nitrospiria bacterium | reverse complement strand
CAACAACCCACCAGCACTTCCCCCGAGAGCGAATAATTTCTGAGGCGCGGCGTACCCTTGCTGAATGAGAAATTCGGCACAGGCGATAAAATCCGTGAAGGTATTCTTCTTGTATAAGAGCTTACCGTTTTCATACCATTGTCGGCCCAGTTCCTCCCCACCTCGAATATGGGCTAACGCATAGACAAACCCGCGATCCAGCAAGCTGAGGCGGGGGGAGCTAAAACTTGCATCCATGCTCGCACCATAGGAACCATAGCCATACATTAAGAGGGGATGTGTGCCATTTGGGGCAAAACCTTTTCGGTAGACCAGGGATATAGGAATGGAAATGCCATCTGATGCTGGAGCGAAAAGACGTTCCGTCTGGTAGTGGCTAATGTGAAAATTCCCGAGGACCGATTCCTGTTTGAGAAGAATTTTTTCCCGTGTTTCCATGTGATAATCATAGATGGTCATGGGGGTAGTCATCGATGTATACCCATACCGTAGATAGGAAGTATCGGCTTCTAAATTATCCCCCAAGGTTGCCAAGTAAGCCGGCTCCCCAAAATCCAGTTCATGTTCAAAGCCATCCGTCGTACGAATCATTCGAAGGTGGATGAGCCCCTGTTTTCGTTCTTCTAGAACCAGGAAATTCTCAAATAGTTCAAAACCTTCAAAAAATACTTCCGCACGGTGAGGAATAACTTCTTGCCACTGGGTGAGGTCCGTCTTATGTGTTTCAGTCCGCATCAAACGAAAATTTTTGGCCTCATCATTGGTTCGGACAAAGAAATACTCACCAAGATGATCTACATCGTATTCATGCCCACGTTTCCGTGCCTGAAATATTTGAAAATCGCTTTCCGGATGGTCCGCATTCACATACCGGTACTCACTCGTGATGGACTGATGGGATCCAATCATTAGATACCGTTTGGATTTCGTTTTTTCGATAAAAACCGAAAAGGTTTCATCCGTTTCTTCATAGACCAACGGATCCAGCTGGGGATTCGTACCTAATTGATGGCGGAAGATCTGGAATGATCGTAACGTTTCAGGATCCTGTCTGGAATAGAAGAGCGTACGATTGTCATTGCTCCACTCCATATTGCCAGTCACCAACGGGATACATTCATCAAATGTCTCGCCGGTAGCCAGATTTTTAAAGCCAATGGTATACATACGCCGACCTTGAGTATCGATGGCATAGGCAAGAATATTTTGACCGGAACTCACCGTCCAATTCCCCAACGAAAAATAATCATGGCCCTGCGCCAACTCATTACCATCGATCATGATGGTTTCGGAACTGGTCAGGGACTTTTCCTTCCGGCAGTAGAGGGCATACTCCTTTCCCTCCTCATATCGGATGTAATACCAAAAATTTCCCATCCGAAACGGCACAGACAAATCGGTTGGGTGGATGCGGCCCTTAATTTCTTCAAAAATGGTCTGTTCCAATTCCCTGGTATGGCTTCTCAACATCGCCGCATACTCATTTTCAGCCTGCAAATAGGCCAACACTTCAGGGTTATCACGATCTCTGAGCCAATAATACTCGTCGATTCGAATGTGGCCGTGATATTCCAGCCGATGCGGAATCCGTTTTGCACGGGGTGGAGTGGGCATTAAAGGACCAGAATGAGTGGGACGGGTTACCATGAATTTCCCCTATCGTCAAATATCCTAATCGTTACGTTTCATCCAAATTTTTGGGGTTTTGTCGCACCCGCTTCACTCGAGTACGGAGCTTCTTCTCTTCCAAACGTTTCTCACGCACTCGATGCGGCACGCGGGTCGGAATTCGAGAGGTTTCCGGACGCAAGGCCTCCTGCAGAATTTTCACAAACTTCTCCAATAAATCAGCCCGATTTGCCGACTGGGTGCGATGACGTTGGGCCTGCAGTCTCAGAATCCCCTCTCGGTTCATCCGTTGCCCAACCTTTTCGGCAAGTTTCCGTTTTTGATAGGGGCTGAGAACCGAAGAATGCCTGACATCAAATGCTAAAATGACCCGACTATTCACCTTATTCACATGCTGACCACCAGGACCTGCGCTTCGGGCAGCCGAAAATCGTACATCAGAATCAGGGATGCGAAGATGGGAAGTGATCACAATTGGCATACAGGTATCCGAACAAAAAGGAGTCTGTTTTCTTCTCTTGTGCCTAGATCAGGAGATATTCCCAAAACACTGGCCTCTTTAAAACCTTTCATTAGAGCCAATGGCCTCGATTTTCATGGCCTTAATTATCCCCCCGCGAATGATGCCATACTTCAACTGAGAACCAATACTGGGAAGACCACACCCGCAAAAAGAAAAGCAGGAACCTTAAGATTCCTGCCTTTCACGGTCTTCCACTTTTTGAACCTCTACGTCAACCTGCCAGCATGCCACTCTATCCTGTACAATTACACTTCGCAACCAGAACTGTTCACTGAATTTCAGCCAGCATGGCCTTGACATGGGACTCTTTGAGCTTTTTCAATGCCACAACCTCGATTTGACGAATCCGTTCACGGGTCACAGACATGGACCGCCCCACCTGCTCCAAGGTCCAAGCTTCATCCACGCCGATACCAAAGCGCAAACGAATGACCTGTTGCTCGCGGGGGGTCAACACCTGAAAAATCTGATTCAACCATTGGGCATTGGATTTACGGGACACTTCTTCGTCCGGAGATTGGCACCCCAGGTCGGGAATTAATTCTCCCAATTCAGTCTCTCCATCCACGGAAGGAGCATCTAAGGATATCGGATCCTGAAACGCTTCAATCGTTTCTTTCACCCTATCTCCTGTCATATCCAGATGCTGTCCAATTTCTTCAAAGGTAGGTTCTCGATTAAATTGCTGCGCGAGTCGCTGCGCAGTTTTGGCAATTTTGGTGGACGCCTCATTCGTATGCACAGGCACACGAATGGTTCGGCTTTGGTCGGCAACCGCTCGCGAAATACCCTGGCGAATCCACCACGTGGCATACGTACTGAATTTAAAGCCACGAGTGTAATCAAAGCGTTCTGCCGCTTTCATCAGTCCAATATTTCCTTCCTGTACCAGGTCCAGAAAATTCATCCCTCGCCCTAAATATCGCTTCGCAACATCTACTACCAGACGGAGATTTCGTTGCACCAAAGCATCCTTTGGTTCTTCGATATCCACCCGGACTTCCTCAATCGATCGACGAATTTCTCCAAACTGGAGACTGAGCTTTTGGCCTGCCCTGCCATGCATCGCTGAGAGGGACTCGATGTTAGTCAAACACACCAGGATGTTTTCCACCACAGGAGCCGAATACCCGTTTAGCTCTTTAAATTTCGTCAATTCTTCCTGAAAGGCCTTAACCTCAGACTGTGGACTCAGCCTTTTGGTGAGTTCGAGAGCCTGCTGTAATAATGAACGAAGATCGGCTGTCCCTTGATAGAGTTGTGTCGCTAACCCTAATTCCTCCTGAGCATTCAGTAGCGGGCGCGAACGAAACCCTCGAAAATACATGGACTCTAAATTTACCGACCCTGGCTCAGCAATGGATTTGGAACTCTCCTCCTGATCCTGATCCAACAGCTCTGAGGAATTCCGATAACGTATTGGAGCCCGCTTCTTAGATCGGTTCCGCAAAGATGATGCGTGATTTTCCTGCGTTTCGCTGAATTTTGAAGCCGTTTGAAGTGTAATCATGAATTTCCCCCTCCGAACATTACAGGGTTAGAGCCAACTAGCCTTGGCCGATACATGAATTGGTCTGGAAAGAACAACAAGATGGGAAAGAATCCAGACTTTGACATTACATTCCCCCACGAACTTGATTTCTAGGACCAGAAATTTACTTTCTTAATTTCTGATCGAGAATCATCTCCAAAAGATTTCCTCAGTACAGATATGAATGTACCAACCAGAGATGAAGGGGAAATTAGGGGAAAATTAAAACTTTTTAATAGAGCGAGAAGTATTGACGTCTTATACTTTCGCTGCAGAGGGTGCCAATGGCAGGAAAACCGTAAAACAGGAACCACCATGAACGCCACTTTGGACCTCAATGGTCCCATGATGAACTTCCACAATCCACTTACAAATCGCCAAACCCAATCCTGTCCCTTTCGCCGCATGAGCACGCGCCTCATCCGTCCGGTAGAACCGATCAAAAATTCTTCCATGATCCTCAGGGGCAAGACCGATGCCGTGATCTCGAACCACCAGCTTTCCCTTGTTTCCGGCAACAAGTAAAGAGAGCTCCACCGTTTGTCCCTCTTGAGAATATTTCACAGCATTATCGACCAGATTTAAAAGCAACTCCCGCAAACGCAGATCGTCTCCCTGGACCACGACGGGCTCAATGGCTTCGAGCACCGTGTGAATTTTTCGCTCTTGCCCCAAAACTAAAGCTTGTTGCTGGATTTCTCGCACTAAATCGTCCAACTGCACCGGGAACATCTTGAGCTTAATTTCCCCCAGATCGGCCCGTGATAAAAACAAGAGCTCATCCACAATCCGGCTCATGCGGTCGATCTCCTCCAAATTACTCTCCAGCACCACACGATAATCTTCGGCTTGGCGCGGTCGCCGTAACGCCAGCTCAGTTTCTCCTTTTGTAATGGTTAAGGGTGTTCGAAGTTCATGGGACGCATCCGCACTAAACTGCCGGATCTGCCGGAACGATACTTCCAAGCGTCCAATCATGTCATTAAAGGTCGAAGCTAATTGTCCAATTTCATCGTTGGAATGTGGAGTTTGAATACGTTGGGTCCAATCTCCGGCCGCGATACGTTGGGCCGCTTGCGTGATGGCATGAACCGGACGCAACGCGCGTCCTGCCAAAAACCACCCTCCGACCAAAGACACAAGCAAGGCCAATGGAGAGGCGATATAGAGACCGGCTAAAAGCCGATGCAACATTCGTTCTGTTGGATAAAGAGATGTCCCAACGCGCAAAATATTCACCAATTGATCATCTTGACGAATAGGAACCGACAACAATCGCAGTGGAACCCCTTTTTCAAATTGGACGGATTCAAACGTTGATTTTCCATCAAGAGAGGCACGGAACGACGTCTGACTCAATGGAATCTCCCGGCTTTGAATATTAGCCGATTGAATCGTCACTTGCCCCGCCGGTCCAAAAATTTGAAAAAATTTATCCAAAAGCGCAATTTCAGGAAAATCCTGAGATAAATCTTCGAAAATCAAGAAGGGGCCAAACCGATGTTCTCCCAACGTTCGAATTGCCACAGCAGCAGCTTCCTCCAACGACGCATCAACCTGTTCCCGGAGTGCGCGGGACATCACCAAATATAATGCCACGGCAAAAAGAACCAGAATGAGAGCTAGAGCGGATCCATACCACAAAGTTAATCGAACTCGAATCGAGGTCGTTCTCACCCGTCCGACCTCATCATATATCCGCTTCCCCTAACCGTTTGAATTAAACTTCGTTCCCGTCCTTTATCGATTTTGTTTCGCAAGTAGCTGATATACACATCAATCACATTCGTGAACGTATCAAAATCCAAGTCCCACACATGTTCCGTAATCATTGATCGCGTTAACACACGCCCTGCATTTCGCATTAAATACTCTAAAAGCGCATATTCTTTAGTTGTGAACTCAAGACGTTGGCCCGCACGAGTCACCTCTCGAGTGACAGGATTCAATACCACATCATCCACCTGAAGAATTCCGGTTGGTGCCCCTCCCGCTCGACGAAGGAGCGCTCGAGCTCTGGCGAGCAACTCTTCGATCGCAAAGGGTTTCGTTAAATAATCGTCAGCCCCCGCGTCCAAGCCCTTGACCCGTTGGTCCACTTCCGAACGTGCCGTTAATATAAGCACTGGAGCTTTGACACCTGCAGCCCGAGCACGTTTAAGCACTTCTACTCCGGGCAATCCCGGAAGCATTAAATCCAAAATAATCAAGTCATAATTTACGGCTTGAGCCCAATCCAGCCCTCCTGGTCCATCAGCGCATACATCGACAGCATAACTTTCCTCCTCCAGCGCCCGCCGGATAAAGGAAGCTACCTTTGGTTCATCTTCAACCACTAAAATTCGCATCTTAGGAAAAGCATACCATCTACATACCTAGACCGAGAAGGGGAACACAAAAGAGTGATTGGGGATACAGGATAGGACAAAAAAAGGCCCCGTCATGTCTATGACGAGGCCTTATCCATTCATAATTGACTCAGATTAGAGATGGTCCACCAAACTCCGAAGTTTGTGACTGCAACTTGGGTGACGAAGTTTCTTTAGGGCTTTGGCCTCAATTTGGCGAATCCGCTCACGAGTCACGTCAAAGTCCTGGCCGATTTCTTCCAAAGTATGGTCTGTACTATCACCGATCCCGAACCGCTTACGGATCACCGTCTCTTCGCGAGGGGTCAACACGCCCAAGGCATTTGCAATCTGACGCTGCAAATCATACCGGTTTGCAGCATCCATGGGGGAAACGGCATTTTTATCTTCAATCAAGTCCCCTAACTGGCTATCCTCTTTTTCACCAATCGGCGTTTCAAGGGAAATGGTTCCCTTAGAAATATCCAACATCATGCGGACCTTTTCAGGAGTTAAACCCATCCGTTCGGCAATTTCCTCTGGGGTAGGTTCACGCCCTAATTGTTGCACCAACTGCCTTGCCGTCCGTGCCAATTTGGTATTGGCCTCAATCATATGTACCGGAATACGAATGGTACGGGCCTGATCGGCAATGGCACGCGTGACACCCTGTCGAATCCACCACGTTGCGTAGGTGCTAAATTTATAGCCACGCTGATACTCAAACTTATCGACAGCCCGCATTAATCCAATATTGCCTTCCTGAATCAAATCAATAAACTGCAATCCTCGATTCGTATATTTTCGTGCAATACTAACGACCAATCGCAAATTGGCTTCGATCAATTGGGCTTTCCCTCGTTTGACCTTTTCCTCAGCGGATTCCAAAATAGTCAGAGCAGCCGTAAATTCTTCCATCGGCATGCCCAGCACCTCATCTTGGAGGCGTACGAGGGAAGCTTTCCCAGCTTCAATTTCTTGTTTTAATTTTTCAATTTCTTCAGGAGTCAATTGTTGTTTGCGCCTCAGGGAACTCCCTTTTGTAGTGGCACGTGGTTTTTTTCCAATTACCTGAATACCGTCCTGCCCGGCAAGCCCAAGCTTTTTCGTATGACGGGCAGTCATCATTTCAACTGATCGAATTTCCTGACCCACATCTTTGACACGCTTTAACATTTGATCTTTAACCCGCTGATGCAGATTAAGGGCTTCGATTTGATCCACAAATTGATCCGCCAGGCCAATCCTGCGCCTTTCAAGCTGTGCCTTCGTATTTTTTGTCGTTTGCCCGTCTCGACTTTGAGTGTAAAGAGAAAGCAACCCACGCCCAAGCTTTCGAACCGTTGACAGACTTTCTAGCGTTCGAGATCGGAGTTCCTCATCCTCCTGTTCACTGGCCATGGCCTCTTCTTCAGCTTCCTCATCTTCCAATGTCTCCTGTAGAAGCACAATATCTCGAACCCGGATCTCCTCGAGTTTCAATTGGTCGTGGAGTGATTCCAAATAATGGATATTCAGTGGCATGCCATAGACAGCACAGGCCAATTCACGCTTGCCTTCTTCGATGTGTTTCGCAAGTTCTATTTCGCCTTCACGGGTGAGCAAAGGTACCCGCCCCATTTCTTTTAAATACAACCGGACCGGATCATCGATACGGGTAGGCTCACCTGGCGTCAAATCAATATCCAGGGAAGAATCCGTTTCCTCATCTGAATCATCTGAGTCCTCTTGCCCCGTGCTCTTTTTTAAAGCCGCCAACTGCGAGGCCGTCCTCTTTGAAGGATCAATCACTTGAAGATTGACTTCGTGCAACTCACTCAGAATGGTATGTAGCTGATCAGAGGTGATCTGATCAGCAGGAAGAATATGCGTTAAGTCTTTTATGGTGACATGCCCTTTTGGCTTGCCAATCTCAATTAATCGCTGAATCACATCCGGTAATGACGCTGTCTTCCCCATTAACATAGCTCCTTCAAAATAAATACCTTTAACCCAATCATACCACTACTCTTATTGAACTATGGGCATCCCTCTCAACAGGAGAAACCGATCGTTCTTCTCTCGTCCTTCTTTTCAGTAGACCTTATTGCATTAAGAATGGTGTGCAATCTTTGTTCAGATTCTGAGAAAACAGTACTTCAGTCTAGAGATAAGTACGTTATATCCTCTTTGTGGCGAAACCAGGAAAAAGACCTATTTTATAAAAAAATCGAAGGTACGCATACAAGGCGCAATTTGAAAACACTATATAAAAATTTTGCCTGTAAAGTAAAGGTAAATTTCCTATGCGAACAATAAATTAGCCTAATGCTGAATACTTAATACAATCAAAAAATCTCCCGGTAAACTATGACCGAAAATTACGGCTAAGCAATTGTTTTTCATTGAAATATTTGATCGCTATGACCAGACAAGTGATTTATGGAGTTTGCTCACCAAAATGTACAAAAGATTCAGAAACTATCAAGAAAATACTGCTATATCCGACAAGATAACCTAGGACCACCTTTCTTAAACCTAATACGGTCTCTGATACAAAAAAAACGCGTTGAAATGGGGAGAAAGCAGCAATCATGATTTCACTTTTGTTGGTTGAAGATGACCCAAAAGAGGCTTTGGTTATAAAAAATATGCTGAAAGAAGGACTCCAAAACCAATTTACCTTGAAGCATAGTCGTTCCCTCAGCGAGGCTCTCGATCTGATTAAACAAAACCAATTCCAAGGCATTATTCTGGACTCGCATCTCCCGGGTGGGAAATCATTTGAATCTATTCCACAATTTCTACAGTTTTGCCCTGATGCCCCGATCCTGATTTTGAGCGGAGTTGAGGAAGAGGACCAGGCGATTGAAGCCGTGAAAAGTGGAGCCCAGGACTATTTAATCAAAGGGCAGACCAGCAGTTCGACTCTGTGCCGGGCCATTCGCTACGCCATGGAACGCCAGAGGGCCACCCAACGCATTACCCAGTTGGCCCATTACGACCATTTAACCGGACTCGCAAACCGGGGTCTTTTTTATGAACGGTTAAATTGCGCGGTTGCCCGCTGTCATCGGAATGACACAGCAATCGCTCTGATGTTTTTGGATCTGGACCACTTCAAAGACATCAATGACACCCTCGGCCATGACTGTGGGGATTCCTTACTCAAAACCGTGGCCGTACGGATCAAAAAATGTATTAGGGAAATTGACACGGGTGTCCGACTAGGGGGAGATGAATTTGCCGTCCTTCTTGAACAAATTGTGTCGATTGAGGATGTGGCCTCTGTTGGACAACGTATTCTTCACTTACTGGCTCAACCCGTCATCATCAAGCAACACCAGTTGCATGTGACCGGAAGCCTGGGAATCACCATCTACCCATGGGATAGCGCCAACCCCCAGGAACTTTTATCTCATGCCGATGCCGCGATGTATCGAGCCAAAGCTCAGGGAGGTAATACCCATCAATTTTACACCGCCGGCATGAAAACCGCGGGGCTCGATGGCTCCACCCTTGAGATAGAACTCAGTCGGGCTCTGGCCAAAGAAGAATTTCTCCTCCATTACCAACCCCAAATGAATGTATGCACCAAGCAAGTCATTGGCATGGAGGCGTTACTGCGCTGGCATCATCCCTACCAAGGCCTCATTGGTCCGAATCATTTCATTCCTCAAGCCGAGGAAAATGGCATGATTATTCCCATAGGAGAGTGGGTTTTACGTACAGCCGGCAAACAAGCCAAATACTGGGAAAAACAGGGATTTCCTGCTCCTCATGTCGCCGTAAACCTCTCAGCCAGACAAATTCATCAGGGGAATCTCCCTGAACTCATACAAGATATTCTCAAGCATTCACATCTGGATCCAGAAAATCTCAAACTGGAACTAACTGAAACATTTTTGATTCATGAAACAGAAGAAACCATCCAAACCCTCCGCGAAATCAAGGCGTTGGGGATCCATCTGTACATTGATGATTTTGGAGCAGGATATGCTTCACTTCGATATCTGAAATCATTTCCCGTAGACGGCATCAAACTCGACCAAAGCCTCATTCAAAATCTTCCATACAGTACTAACGATGCCGCTATCGTTATTGCCGTCATTTCTTTGGCCAAAACCCTGGGCCTACAAGTCATTGCGGAAGGAGTGGAATTACAAGAACAAGCGGATTTCCTGGAGGAACATGGTTGCGATGCAATGCAAGGGTATTGGATCGCCCCGCCGCTCCCCGCCAATGAAAGCACCCAGCACATGGTGCACATGTCATAAGGACGGTTGCTCACACTTTCCCTCCTTTAACCACCTTTACGCGTAAGCTTCGGTCACCCAGCCTTTGATATTTTGTTCTGACGCTTTATCCTGAACTTCCTTATCGTTTGTCATATGTCAGATGAGTTCTTGGCATTCCAATTCAACCCCATCCTCTCCTATTCCCTTTATCATGATATTTTTACCGAATATAATCTTTTCCAAAAACGAGATACAGTTACACTGAATGCAGGTCATTCTATGCTCGTATTTTTATAAAAATTGCTCCTATCAATCCAAATTGAAGGCCGAGGAGAAAAGAGGCGCCTTGGTCCTCTAATACTCTCGACCCCTCTCGGAGTCGCCACGGGGGTAGTCTATATTTTCGTGAACTTGGCGACCCTTATTTTCGGGAATAAGAGAAGATTCTGTAAATCTATGGAATCCTTACTACAGTTCTAATACGGATCCGACGACCTCTACCTGGAAAGAACAACGGACATCCCAACCCAAACCGAATCATCTAAATGGCGTCCACTGGAGAGACCTACTTTTAGCGAATTTCAACCCTCCATCGCTTAATTTCAGCTGAAAAACGACATCACTTGCCCCTTTTTGAAACGGAGGACCGACGAAAGCATTGGGGGGGCTGGATATCAAGCAAAACTAAGAATGGTGGTCTCCCAAATTCTATGCTCTACTAAGAAAATTCACCGGCGGATGTTTCGGCATCCTTCCCTCCATAGCAACCGCCTAGTTCACTTCCCTACCCGATCCTGTGATCCAATAAAATTTGAGAATCCCGGGCCAATCTAATCACCATGGCCATGAAATGCCACAAAAAATCTGAAGTGAGGGATTGAGTTATCGGTACAGATATCGCCGGATTCAGATAATTTGATAAAGCCCACGGCGGAATCACGACATCGGGATTGCTCAAATTCATCCACAAGACATATTTCGGCCATTTTGGCAATTGCACGGTTGTAATACACTCGGGGGCGGGGACGATGTCGGACTCACCCATGTTAAGAAATCTTGAAACGCCATGGCGAAACGATTTCTCTGAACATGATTATGGTCACCAGACAACCCACCTCCCCGGACAAATGCGAGTTCGAAGCCTGGAATTAGGAAGAGGCCAACAGTTATATTGGGGAACTGCTTGAAAACGGATATCTGTTGAAAGTCATATTAATATTCAAAGAATACCCCTTTACATGAGTTGTCCACCCGAAACTGAGCAAAATAACCAACTGCAAGATCCCGAGTGATGGGGAACCTTACCTTTGATTGACGCATACATTTGTGCATTCCCCCTCATTCTCAGCC
>JAUIKP010000049.1 GCA_030430725.1 Nitrospiria bacterium | reverse complement strand
GCATAGACCTTCACTGGAAGGGGATGAGGAAAGAAGATCAATCATGTACGACAATTAGCGCAGCACATGAAAAAACAGCAGTCCACGATGGACGACACAGTTTTCGCCTTGAACATCCATGGCATTTCATTCACAGGAACATGAGAATTGACGTTTCCCTGAGTTGCTGAGAGATTGCGTACTTTGTTACGGGGGACAATCACCTTTTCCTTACATATTCTTCCATACAAAAGAATATCCCCTGTACACGAATGTACAGAAAATAAGGGATGGCCCTGCTTCAGTGAGCTTTGATTGTTTCCTCGGCCCGTTCTTCTGCCCATTTGGCTAATAATTCCAACTGCGACTTAGCCTGACGCGACTCTGCCCAACGTTTGGTAAGGGAATTCGCCAGCTGCCAAACTTCAATATTATCAAACGGCTTTCGCAAGATGAGCAGTTGGTCATTTTTATTCAATCGTTGTATGACATCTTCCCATGCATGATCCGAAAATGCCGTACAGAAAACAATCTGCAAATCTGGATCTTCTTCCCACAGATGCTCCACAGTTTCCACGCCATCCCAACCTGGAGGCATGCGCATATCCACAAAGGCAACCGCATACGGCCGTTCAGTCTTCATCGCATCTTGTACCATCCGATGTCCCATTTGTCCTTGGTCCGCAGTGTCAACTTCAAACTTTTCAACGACTTTTTGTTCTTCCACATCATCAAACAATTCGGCTCGAACCTCTTGGAGCAACGAGGTGTCCAATGATCGCTCAAGAATTTTTCGAAAATCGTCGTGGATTGCCACATTATCATCAATTACCAAAATACGCCGGTTGCCTTGCTCCTTCTCCATTACCGTTCTCCCTCCATGTGAATAACTGGCAAATCAAGAGTAAATATTGCTCCCTGCATTGGACCGTCACTCCACACCCGCAGCGATCCAGCAAGCTCTTTGGCCGCTACAGCGCTGGCATGAAGATTCGGCAACAGGTCTGATTGCTCCCCCGAAACCTGCGGAGAAAACACCCGCGTGAGACAATCCATAGGAATTCCGCTTCCTGTATCAGCCACCTGCAGGCGGACAAACCCTTCGCGGTCCGGGCAGGGCAACACCGATAGGGTGAGGCGATGGGTCCGATCGGTTATCTTCCGCATTTCATTAATCGCGTTCCGGATCAAATGCACCACAATGCTGTGGAGCTTGGATACCTCCAGAATACCTTCGCCAATCGTTTGATACTCCCGACACACTTGAACCCCCATCCGATCCAATTCTCCCTGATGGGGAGCCAAGGCCTCGTCCATAATCCTTGCAAACTGAACGGTATCTTTAAATCCTCCAACCCGAAGGGGTGCTTGCCCAACCGTCAGAAAATATTCCAATTGTTCGAGGTGATAATTGAGTGTGGTCAATTCTGTCAGAGTGTCGAGGTGGTTCTGTGCCAACTCCTCACCCAACTGCCCCAAAAAATGTGGAATTTTTTTTCCTTTGGGATCCTGAGTGAGGTACCTCCCGTATTCATGGCTATGGGCCTCCAACATATCTGCAACCCGCCCTACATCTGCCACATGAAATTCTCGAAGCCGATGGTTAATGAGCCCGGCAGACACATGTATGCTATTCAAAACATTCCGCATTCGATGGAAAATCGGCTCTCCCACTGCTCCCTTTTGTCCTTCCGAAACTCCTGATGTGTTCGTCTGAGTCGCCATTGCGAAATTTCCGTCGAGGTCCCTTTACCGAGATGGCGTTTTCTACTTCTATGGTGAAATCGGTTGATTCTAGAGCGTTTGCGCGAATTCCGGTTATAAAATTGGAAGGAAACGTAGCAAACCATCAAAACCGAATTCTTGGCGCGGCATATGGAAATGAATCGGCTGTGTGCGAAAGAACCTTAAGAGCCTTGGAAGCAGAATTCGCATGTCCATGCATCCCGAGAAATACCGGATTTTCAAGAGAAAAAGGCCAGTTTTTTTTGAGAAAAAGCAGGTGCTGCATCCTGCGCGCACTCCTAGAACAGTAACGGATTTCCAAATTGATTAAAACGGAAGCATCTCTTCAGAGAGTTATCGATCGATACTGCAGGTAGGGACCGGAATGATGTCTTTGACCAGTTGATCGGCCTTCATAGTTCAAACCCTGATTTCACCAATTTCTTAAAAAAACAAAAATATGGACTAAAAAATGATTGACGGGTAAAAATGGCTCCTACAAGATAACTCAACTTGGTTATCTCGCTATCCCAAAAATGACTCACCCCCTTTTGAATTCTCATGGCCGTCTCGATGCGTTCATACTGGAAATAATACAATCCCTGCTACCATTCAATTATCGGGGCCTCAAGGTATACCCAAATTCTTCATCCCTTGGAGTCCTATTCAGGTCAACAACCAACAAATAGTTTTGGTTTCGTTATGTGGCATATTTGTTTAATATCTTCTTGGGCTCAAGGACAAAAGAAGCAAACACCAATACTCACACCTCGTAATCCCGGTGACTGAATCTTCCTCAGCCTCCCCACTACCCGCCGGTCAATCTGCAGCTCTCCGCGGACTGCTCGTCGCCCAATTTTTTGGAGCCTTTAATGATAATGCCTGGAAACTCATTGTCGCCCTCCTGGCTATTAAGCAAGTCGCCGCCTCAGTAGGTGCCTCTGGGCCGGATTTTGAAGCAGCCTCACAGACAACCACCACGCAAGCTTTTGTCATCTTTACCCTGCCCCTGATGGTGGTTTCGGCATTTGCCGGAGTCTTTTCCGATCGGTTCAGTAAGCGAACCGTCATCGTCGTCATGAAAGCCGCAGAAGTCTTATTAATGGGAGCCGGTACTGCAGCCCTTTTCTGGAATCCGCTCGGCGGGGTCCTTCCCCTCCTGGTACTAGGCGCAATGGGTGCACAAAGCGCCATTTTTAGTCCTTCCAAATACGGCATTCTCCCTGAACTCCTGCCTCACCATCGCCTGTCATGGGGAAATGGTCAACTTGAGATGTGGACCTTCATCGCCATCATTGCAGGAACCGCATTGGCGGGTCCCTTGCTGGACCTCTCCGGTCAATCCCCATGGCTAACAGGATTAGTGCTTATGGTGTGCTCAGGAATAGGTTTATGGTCTTCATTGTTTATTCCCACAGTCCCACGGGCTCGCCTTGAGGGAGGAGTGCGAGAAACCTGGAAGGCGGCCATTGAAGCCCTTCGGATAGATCGAGTCTTGAAATTGGGCATCCTGGGAGCCATGGCATTTTGGACGTTGGCCAGTTTGGTTGGGCAAGATGTGTTGATCTACGCAAAAGCCGTCCTTCTATTATCTGATTCTCTTTCAGGGCTACCCCTTGCAGCCTTCGGAATCGGAGTTGGCATTGGCTCCCTGTTGGTCGGAAAACTCTCCGCGGCAAAAGTGGAATTAGGCTACCTTCCCTTGGGAGGCACGGGAATAACCGCCAGTCTTTTCGCCTTAGGGTTTGGGGAGCCACAGTTAGGAGGAACCCTCGTGGCCATGGGGTGCTTAGGCCTTGCCAGCGGATTTGTGGTGGTCCCGCTTAACGCACTCATTCAATGGCGATCCCCGGCTGATCGACGAGGGGCGGTGATTGCCTTTGCCAATACCCTGGTCTTTGGAGGGGTCTTGCTGGGATCTCTGGGATCAGGATCTCTGTCAAAGATCGGGTTTAGCGCCAGCAACATCTTTCTCGTATCAGGCATCTGGAGCGCGACTCTAACCATTTGGGCGCTTCGGGTTCTCCCCGAAATGTTTATCCGATTGATGTTAATTTTGTTCACCCACACCATTTATCGACTCACCATCACCGGAGGAGATCGTATTCCGCAAGAAGGCGGGGCACTTCTGGTGCCCAACCATGTCTCCTTCATTGACGGGCTGCTCCTCCTCGCCACCACCGATCGTCCTATTCGATTTCTCGTCGACCAACAGTATTATGACCATCGCCTGCTCCATCCCTTTGCCAAAATCATGGGGGTCATTCCAATTTCCTCGAACGGATCTCCCAGAAAAATTTTACATGCGTTACGGCAAGCAGGACAGAGTCTTGATCGAGGCGAACTGGTCTGTATTTTTCCAGAAGGCCAAATTACCCGTACCGGCAACCTCTTACCCTTCCGGTCAGGATTCACCCATATCGTCAAAGGCCGGGATGTCCCCATTATTCCGATCAACATCGACCGTATCTGGGGGAGCATCTTCAGTTTCATCGGTGGACGATTTTTAGCAAAATGGCCGACCTGCTTCCCCTATCCCATCACGCTCTCTATCGGCAACCCTCTCCCCTCAACCACATCTGCTGAAGAGGTACGGCAAGCCGTTCAAGAATTAGGAGAAGCCGCATGGCGTCTACGAAAACCCAGCCGACGCCCACTCCACCACAGTTTTGTATGGTCCATGCGGAAACACCCTTTTCGCCTCATGTTTGGAGATGCGACTACACCACGTGTGTCCTGCTTCAAGGCGCTGACAGGCGCTATCGCCTTGGCAAGAGCACTCAGACCTCACTGGGAAGGGCAACACACGATTGGAATTCTGCTGCCCCCGAGTGTGGGCGGCGCACTCGCCAATGTGGCTGCAACTCTTTCGGGAAAAACTACCGTCAATTTGAATTACACTCTTGGGATCCAAGGATTGGAATCTGCCGCCAAACAAGCCGGATTAATGACAGTTCTCACCAGCCGCATCTTCTTGAAAAAAGCCAAAGTCGAATTTCCGGCTTACCTTACTCCTATCTGGATCGAGGAAATTCGAAACACGATTAATATACAAGCTCAATTCACCGCAGCCTTGTTAGCACTCTTCGCTCCAATCCGGATGTTGGAGCGTCACTGTGGGGTCACAAAACATCCCATTATTGATGATATCGCCACAATTATTTTCAGTAGCGGGAGCACGGGAGAACCTAAAGGCGTCCTACTGAGTCATTTCAACCTTGACTCAAACGTGGAAGGTATTGCCCAAGTCCTTCACCTGGATCACAATGACCGGCTTTTGGGGATTTTGCCGTTTTTTCATTCATTCGGATATCTGACAACACTGTGGTTTCCACTCATCCATGGAGCCGGCGTGATATACCATCCCTCTCCCATGGATGCCGGGCCCATTGGAGACCTAATCCACCAACATCGAATCACCATTTTATTAACCACCCCGACTTTCCTGCAATTATATCTTCGCCGCTGCCCCCCGGAACAATTCGGTTCCCTTCGGATTGTACTCACAGGCGCAGAAAAATTACCCGACAGGCTTGTGATCGCATTCGAAGAACGATTCGGCATTCGTCCCATTGAAGGATATGGCGTCACAGAATGCGCGCCGGTGATTGCGGTCAATTGTCCAGATTTTCGAGCTTCGGGATTTTTCCAATCCGCCTCTCGGCGAGGGACGGTCGGACAACCAATTCCAGGCGTATCTGTCAAAATCATTGACCCTGAAACGGAGCAGCCGTTGCCAATCGGCACCCCAGGGATGCTCTTAGTCAAAGGGCCAAACGTGATGGAAGGGTATTTAGGCCGTGAAGATTTGACTGCGGAAGTGATACGACAGGGATGGTACACGACAGGAGATATTGCCGCCTTGGATGAGGACGGGTTCATTACGATTACCGATCGCCTCTCCCGGTTTTCTAAAATCGGTGGCGAGATGATCCCTCATGGACGGGTTGAGAATGCGTTACTGGAAGCGGGAAACGCCGAAACCATGGCCTTGGCAGTCACCGCCGTACCTGATGAACGGAAAGGAGAGCAGCTAGTCGTCTTACACACTCTCGAAGAATCCGTCATACCGGAAATTTTAGAAAAGATTTCGACCCATGGCCTGCCAAACCTTTTTATTCCCAAACGGGACAATTTCATCAAAGTGGATCACCTCCCTGTTTTGGGAACAGGAAAGCTGGACTTGCGCACATTAAAACAACTGGCACTTGAAAAATTATCAAAGAGACCACTTCCTTAAAACCAGGCAGTAAATGTGCTCAAAATTGACTTCATTTTCAGCTAGCTCATGGGCACGCAGCGGCACTGACCAGGAAGTACCTATGGAGCAAGCTCAAATAAGGATGAAATATAGTTCGTTGCAGCACAATCTTCCGACCACACAGGTCAAAGAAGTCTTCAGTATCCTAGAGAACCACTTCTAAAACTGTAGGAATAGCCCGCTCAACCCACGCGTTTTTCAACAGGAATGAAACCAATCGCCTTCGAATGTTTCAACTTCTGCTCAGCCTAATCAGAAGCAACAATTCGAAACCTCACGTCGTCAGCCACGTTATAAGCCGAAGCTACGTCTCCCACAAACAAACCACAACGATAGAGTCCAGGTTGCCACTCTCCTTCCGATGGAATTTGAAACCGAAAGTATCCGGATTGATCATTCATGCTCATGATGACCCGATCCTGGACTAACGCGGCCTGACTTGACAAAATCTCAGACCTTTCAAGAAAGCATTTAGCCGTTAAGGTAATTTCATCGTAGGAAGGGGTGACTAAGCCAAACACCACATATATTTCTGGTAGAGTCACGGGAAACGTGTCTCCCGGATCAATGGGAATATATTCATGGGATCCCATAAGCAGATCATCTCGCATCACCATCTCTGCGGGAATGGCGAATCGGAACCAACTGAAATCCGCGTCACGCCCCATTAGAGATGCTCGTGAATGAACCGGGTCCAAACCCTCTAGACTCCTTGTTGACGATTCCCTAGATTGAACCGGCGGCGGGTCAGGGCTAACTGAACTGGGAACTACTGTGGACTTTGGGGAAATGGGAAGATGGGTCCGTACCTTCTCCAACCATTGTTGCACTTTTTGCATATCGAGGACTGGTGCCCCGGCAACGGTCGAAGCATCATCGGCACTTTCCTGGCTCTCCTCTGAATTACCTTTTGGTCCAGATCCTATCTCCTGAAGTAATTCAAAATGAATCAACGCTTCAGGCCATCGTTCCAATTCCACCAGACACTGACCGATACGAAAAATAGAGTCCAAATACACCTCATTGGACACACCATGATCAATCCCCTTTTGGAGAAAGTCGATGGCTTCCTGATAGCGATTCAATTCCATTAACGTCTGACCGAGTTCATAAGCCGCTCGATGATCGGAAGGTCTGAGAATGAGAACCTGTCGAAATACCTGCTCGGCTTCCTCATATCTCCCGGCCGTAAAGAGCTTCCAGGCCTTATTACGAATTAACGCCCATTGTTTAAGATCTGCCCCGGTGCCCTCGGGGGTAAAAATTGGCTGAAAACGTCGCCCTCTCTCTTTAGTGGCCCCATACACCACCATTAACAAATTGCGAGCAGCGGCTTCGACCGGAGAACCTTTTGGAATATTTTGCAATACTCCTTCCACTTCTTTTCTGGCCCCTTCATAATCCAAAACATCAAAAAGTGCGCGTCCCAAAGACAATCGCCATCCCGGCATATCCGGCGCCAGGAGGACCGCTTGGCGATATGATTCAAGTGACTCCTCTAAACGATCAAGTTTCCGGAGTTCTTGTGCTAAACGAAGATGAACCAGGGGATTATGGGATGATCTTTGGGCGATACCCCTCAGCTCGGTAATGGCCGAATCTCCCTCCCCTATCCGAGTCAACACGCTCCATTTTGCCCAACGAACTCCCAACAAATCGGGATCACGTTCAAGTATGGCATCATAGACTTCTAAGGCTTCCTGATTCCTGCGGATTGTTGTCAGAATGTTTCCTCGAAGTTTTTCGAAAATGGCATTTTGGGGAAAATGGGAAATTTGCTGATCAAGTATTTCTAAGGCTTGATTGGCTGATCCGTTCATCCACGCGGCCCTTGCCTGATGGATCAACTCATCTTCCGCCTTCATTTCCTCCTCATAGGCAAACACCAAGGTCCCGGCAAAAAGAACCATAAGTAGCACCAACCCGTGAATGGCTCCTGTATTCTGTGGAAATCGAGCCCAGAAACTATTTGGATTGATTGACGGTTGCATAAATGTGATGAGAAATATGATGAGAGGAGGACGAATATACCTCACCATAACCAATGGTGAAAAAATCTGAACAAATATTTAGGAAGGCACCAGAAAATTCTTTGGCATAATCCACGCCATCATGCGGAAACACGCTCTCGGACCAAGCCCAACGCCAAGTTGATCACGTAAACAAAAAATTATTGTAAATGAGGAATACCGCGCTGTCGAGCGCTATTGGAAGGGTATGGATGAGGACAACCCGATTCCCGGGTTGTCCTTAGAAGAGCAAAATGAAATTACCATAAGGAGGATTTAGCCCTTGATCGACTCTGCGATTCGGTTGAAGTGCTTTTGGTCATGACCGCCGTTTGTGAAAGATCACAATCCTGGAACGCCTCATTACGTTTGTTCGCCATTGCGGAGGAAATCCCAAGATAAACCCTTCTGGCAGATTCGGATAATTTCGGGTCGAATGGTGCCCCTCGAAACGCTGCTTCGGCCGCCTTCCGTTCATCATAGGTCAATGGTCGATTCTTTTTTTGCATAACTCCTCCGTATTCATGGTTATGAATATACCATCACTAATGTACCAAAGGTCGCGGTTCATTTTCGGCCTGAATCCGTTTTCCACAATTCAAGCAAGCAAAATACATAAGACTTAATCCAACCTCTAAATCCACAGCGCGTTCTAGGACCATCGATCCCTGACATTTTTCACAGATTTTCATAATGTTCCTCAAATAATAAGTGTCTCTGTTCTTAGCTTGGTTAAGCAAAGCATGTGCCTCTCCACCCAATTCACCAGACAACCGCTATTTCCATAAAATTTAAACGAACAGGGGTGATCGAAGCGTCGGAACGCTACGATAGTCTAGATCGACAAATGCCCAGAGTTAAATCCGTTGACAGGTGTCTTCAGTCGACCTTGGGCAGTAGGGCGAGATCATGTGCTTTCAGAGCAGGTTGGTTAGAGTTGTATGGCGACCAATCTGTTAAAGATCCTGACATAAGGGCATCTCTAAAAACCGCTGACAATTTTCTGGGATTCTGGCATAAGTGTCTTCTCAAGGAGGACTGCTGATGAACACACCCAGGCCACTTGGCTTGTTTGACCTGACTCACCGCTACGATTCTCATACGGCCCAGGGCGATCCCTTAGAACAACTCGCCGAACACATGCCCTGGGCTAGCTTTCGCAAGCCCCTGGAGAAAAACCTCCGTCCCTCTAAGCGTACGAAGGGCGGGCGCCCGCCGTTTGATGCGATCCTCATGTTCAAAGTCCTGGTCCTGCAAGCCCTCTATAACTTATCCGATGATCAAACGGAAGATCAGATCCGTGACCGGCTCTCCTTCATGCGGTTCCTGGGCCTCGACCTGCATCAACGGATTCCCGATGCGAAGACCATCTGGCTGTTTCGCGAGACGTTGGCCCAAGCGGGGGGCGTGGAGAAGCTCTATAAGCAGTTTGACACCTCTATCTGGCGGACCACGGGTTACAAGCCCGTGGAGGACAACTCATTGATGCGTCACTGGTCCCGGTGCCCACGCAACGGAATACGCGGGAGGAAAATGCGAAGGTCAAGGCGGGGGCGTGTCCGGTGGAATGGGAGGCGCAGCCGGCGAAGCGGCGGCAGAAAGATACGGAGGCGCGCTGGACCAAAAAGCATGGGCGCCGTCACTTTGGGTACAAGAATCCTGTCAACGTGGATATAAGCCGCACAAGCTCATACGGCGGTATTCGGTCCCGGATGCCGCCGTGCACGACAGTCAAGTCGTGGAGGAGGTCTTACAACCCCAGACCGCGGGGCGGGATGTGTGGGGTGATGCGGCCTATCGGTCGGAGGAGATTGAAGGCCAGCTCAAGAAGCAGAAGCTCCGCTTGCAGATTCAGGACAAAGGGAATCGAGACAGGCCCTTGACCGCCAAACAACAGCAAACGAATCAACGTCGAAGCCGCGTGCGGGCTCGCGTCGAACATGTCTTTGGCCATCAGGTGATAGCGATGGGCGGCAAGCTCATACGAACGATTGGTCGGGTCTGGGCGCGAACCAAAATCGGACTGAAGAATCTCGTCTACAACTTCCACCGGTTTCTGGTGCTCACGGTGACCGTTCGAGAGCAAAGGGCGTAATCATGGAGCCGATGATACCGATGAAGCTGAAACATGCTGGGAGCGAGCCGGCCTCCTACTCCGGTTGCGCCCTGATTCGGGCCCCGGCTCCTCCACAGCAAGGTCAACGAACCAACCGGCACGTTTTTAGAGGTTCCCATGAGCACCACACTCAAATTAAATAAAGAATCGAAAAATTTTCTCTAACCAGCGAGCCTGAATTCAGAGGAAGGGAAGGAAAATTCCAAACGATTTGGTTCGGACCGGAAAGGAAATGGCAGCCATGAGACTCTATTATTTCAAAGCAGATTACCAACACTCGCTGGCTAAGAAGTAAAAAGCGAAACCTTTTAGACCTTTAACTTCAAAAACTTGTCCGATAGGATATTGGCTGGAGCCGGCGAGTGGGATTGAACCACCGACCTGCTGATTACGAATCAGCTGCTCTACCACTGAGCTACGCCGGCTCACATTGAAAGGAATCAAGTCGCGAAAGACAGAACGCACTGGAACATGAGTTTGGTAGGCTTTCTTTGTAGTCGTTTATACCTCTCGTCACTTAGTAACGTCAACTTCAAAAGATTATGGCTCTTTTCGAAAAATGGAGGATATTGGTCGAGCATCGGTAGGTTCCGCCCATATATCCTCTCCTCACCCTCTCCATTGACAAGCCCGCAGGTATATTTTAGTTTCTCGGGTTATCATTTTCTCACCATCTATATGAGGGCGGAAGGTGGCTGATCGGGTAAAACACATGGTTAGAGGAATCGGGCTTTTGATCGGCTTGGCAGGGACACCTCTGTTGGCACAAACGGACTTTGTTGTTAAGACTGTTGTGTTATCCAAGGAAGTGAACAAGAGAGACCCGCAGGGAAAATTTCTCCCTCCGGCCTATTGCGAAAAAGATAAAAACGGGCATGCGGCCATTCCAGTGGTACAAACTTCACAAACCTCCCAAGTGATATTTTGGACCAAAATCGAAGCAACCACAACAGGAATGATTCGTCACAGCTGGCATCTCAAAACCGACGGAACATGGACCAAAATTTCAGAAGTGGATATTCCCATTCGACCTTCTCCAGGCTATCGTATGTGGAGCATGAAATCATTACATCCGGATTTACACACCGGCGAATGGATGATCGTGGTTGCCCCTTCAAGAGAACCGAATCGAATCCTCTGTATCGCACGATTTACGGTAAAATAACCCTTTAGGATTTCCTGAGTCATGGCAATCACATTCGCATGAACGAGAACTATGGAGTTATTTGCTCTGATCAGGCAGATTAATCAATTTTTATGTCATCCCACGCGTTTCACTTATTCTTTTAGGCATTCCTATATCCCTTCTATGCCTCCTTCCGTTGCATTTGCCAATTTAATCCGGTTGTTCAATCAAACAGGGACTCTATTGCTACTCTTTCCTACGCTTTGGTCCCTGTTTCTCGCTTCAGAGGGTTTTCCCAGCCTTAAACTCCTTTTGATTTTTATTTTGGGATCATTTCTCATGCGTAGTGCAGGAGTGATTATGAATGACCTGGCTGACCGGTCATTCGATCGGGAAGTTCAACGAACACAGCA
>JAUIKP010000539.1 GCA_030430725.1 Nitrospiria bacterium | reverse complement strand
AAGAAATACCAAGAGGTTGCCCTGTTCGGTCTTTAGCAGACGATGAATGGTATGGGCCACCTGTATGGCGAAATTTTTTCTTTCCGGCTTTCCGACGTAGCGGGTTTCGACGGGAAACATCCTGCCTTCGCTGGTAATCACTGGAGCCTGTCTCAATTGTTGCGAGATGGCCGCACTGTCGAGTGTGGCCGACATGATCAACAGCCGGAGGTCCTCACGAAATATCTTCTGGGATTCCAGGCATAAGGCCAGACCCAGATCGGCTTGCAGGCTGCGTTCATGAAATTCATCAAAGATAATTAGGCCATAGTTCTGTAATGACGGATCGTGTTGGAGTATTCTTGTGAGAATGCCTTCGGTTACCACTTCCAGTTTCGTGTCCCGACTGATTTTGGTATCCAACCGTGTTCGATATCCAACGGTGGTACCAACGGGCTCCTCCAGGAGATCGGACATACGGCGTGCCGCTGCACGCGCTGCCAACCGGCGCGGTTCCAGCATGATGATGGTTTTTGAGCTCAACCATGGTTCCTGGAGCAGGGCCAGCGGGATCTGCGTCGTTTTGCCGGCACCCGGCTGTGCGGTGAGGATGACGATCGGGTGCTTCCTGAGCGTCCGTTGTAGTTGAGGAATGATGGCTTCAATGGGATACGCGTGGGTTTTCATGCAAAATTAATTGGAAGTGAATGGCGAATCAGAGTGTTCTGGCAAGGCCCCATTATTGGGTAGGGAACTTACCTGAAAGGAGCCGATGGGAGCATCCCTCCTCGGTATTTATCTTGCGATTGCGTTTCAATTTTATTGAGAGTTAGGGTACAGTGCATTAAAGAAAAGATGTTTTCGTCCTTTGGGAACCGCATGGAGCACATCAGGAGGGGATGAGGGAATGAAGCCGGCAATCAAAAGGGAACTGACAACAGTATTTTGCACAATCCTGGTAGGACTAAGCCTCACTTCCACTGGAATAGGGGGTGAAACGGGCACTGATTCAGCAGTGGGAATGGTCACGGTCGATGGTTATACGGTTCCCGACATTGGTCCGCTCCCGACGGCGGTTCCTGTGCCGGCCACCAATTTAAATTATGCCGCCAAACTGTCTCTGGGTAAACAGCTGTATTTTGATGGGCGCTTATCCAAAAACAATGCGATCTCTTGTGCGTTTTGTCATAACCCTGTTGCGGGCTTTGCCGATCCCAACCAAACCTCCGTGGGTGTGGGTGGGAAGCGTGGAGGGCGTCAGGCGCCTACAGTCTACAACACCGCCTTTAATCCCTTCCAATTCTGGGATGGTCGGGCCGGCTCTTTGGAAGAACAGGCCATTGGTCCTATTCATAATCCCGTTGAAATGGCTGAGACCCATGAAAACGTCGTGCCCAAAATTGCGAAGATAAACGGCTATAAGGAAGAGTTTCAGAAAGTATTCGGAACCGGAGTGAGTTTGCAGGGAATCGCCGAAGCGATAGCTGCCTATGAACGGACAATCATCTCCACCAATTCCCCCTTCGATAAGTTTGTCTTAGGGGATCAACAAGCGATGGGAGAAGACGCCCAGCGTGGGATGGCCATTTTTAAGGGGAAAGGCCGGTGCATCCTCTGTCACAACGATTCTAATTTTACGGATAATCGGTTCCATAACCTTGGCGTGCCGCAAGTGGGACCAATGAAAGAAGATTTGGGTCGGTATTATGTGACTCTTCGTGAACGAGATAAAGGAGCATTCAAAACTCCCACGCTTCGAAGTATTACGGAATCCGCCCCGTATATGCATGATGGTGCCTTTAAAACCTTAGAGGAGGTGATTGACTTTTTCGATAAAGGCGGGAATGCCAATCCTCAGTTAAGTCCGTTGATGAAACCGCTGGGATTGTCACCGCAAGAGAAAGCCGACCTTATTGCCTTTCTGAAGGCATTGACCGGCGAACCGATTCCGTTTGAGTTTCCCAAGTTACCAGAGTAAACCAGCCACCAGGAGAGCAAGGAGAGACCAGGAGAGCCGGGGAATGCCTGTTTCCGAGTTGATATCATGATGAGCTGTATCATGCTGTCGGAGGGGACCGGTGTTTGTGGATGATCCCATTGATAATGCAGAACAGGGCATAAGGGTGTATCGGACCATGGTCCGGATGATGGTCCGGTGGCAGAAATAGTCTCACGGCCAGCCTCGCTGCCC
>JAUIKP010000048.1 GCA_030430725.1 Nitrospiria bacterium | reverse complement strand
ATAGGACGCTTATGCTATGATCATTCACAAAGTTTTCTTTTACTCAATCCTGTTTAGGCCTATGTTGCCTCTTCAGTCTTTTCCTAATTTTCCTTTCAGGACAGGCTTTTGGAAGGACGCCTGCACCCATCCAATATTATTTTCTGGCTATTTGAGTGCGGTGGCTCTCGTAATTTTGCTTGGTGATTACGTAGCAGGCCCAACTATTCAGTTTCCCATTTTGTATCTTATCCCGGTGTCTCTCGCCTCCTGGTATAGAGGTTTTTCCTGGGGGCTGTCATTTGCCGTGACCCTGTCTCTTATTAGATTTCTTTTTAATATACAGTTTTGGTCGGTTTCCCTCACCCTATTGGATGCGTCTATTAACACCGTGATCAGAATCCTTGTTCTTGGTGGAGCGGCATTCCTTGTCAGTCGAACCGCTTTGCAAACCCGAGCATTAGCCAACAGAGTCAATGTATTGGAGGGCTGTCTTCCTATTTGCAGTTTTTGCAAAAAAATTCGTGACGACAACAATACCTGGCAACCGCTCGAACGATTCATTAGTGATCGCTCCAATGCCCAATTTACCCATGGGTTTTGTCCGGAGTGTGGGGAACGCCATTACGGGGAATTTTTTGAGAAAGCTGATCGACCGACAAAAGACTTTTAATTTTCAGAATGAGGGTGTCGAATACGCAGGAGAAGATGATCGGGATTATTTCTGATACGCATGGGCTTCTGCGCCCGGAAGTGATGGCCGCTTTGGCCGGTGCGGAATTGATTATCCACGCTGGAGACATCGGAACCCCTGACGTCCTCAACACACTGGAGACCATTGCGCCGGTAATTGCCGTCCGGGGAAATAATGATCAGGATCTTTGGGCTAAGGAGATTCCCCTGACGAATGTCGTCGAACATCAATCATATGTATTATATGTTGTGCATGAACTGGATCACTTGGATTTAGATCCGGTTGCTTCGGAATTTTCTGCGGTCATTTTTGGGCATTCCCATCGTTCTTCTGCCGAGAAACGCAAAGGAGTACTTTACCTCAATCCTGGCAGTGCGGGCCCTCGTCGATTTACTCTCCCCATTTCCGTGGCACGTCTTCATTTCACGGATACCGGCCTTACCCCTGAAATCATCGTGATTAATACATAAAGCGATGAAGGGGAAAAACAGTGAGTCATCTTGGAGTTGCGTGAGCGAATCTTGGAACCCCATTGAGACTTGAGTGTTTTACCATTTGCTCTCTGTCAATGGGTTATCATGTAGGCAGTGTGCTGGAAGATATGAAGATGAAAACAGGATCACACCATGGGGTGCATTGTCTTGCGCTCAAAAAAAAGAAGCACTGAAGAAAGTGAATGCGTGGTTAGGTTTCTAGGTATAAACGAAGGGTATTTTCATGCCCCAAAGTGACATGTCCGACTTTACATTCTCCACTCAGGGAACAGGTGCGTTTGATCGCCAGCACGACCGCGGGGCTTTCGTCTGAGCGATAAATGACATCTTCAATACGAATTTCCACCGCCTTTTCTTGATCTTCCTTGTCTAAGTATTCGGTTTCACCCATGAACAACCCCTTGTTAATTATGAACGTTTTTGCATGTCGATGCTTCCTGTTAGACCAAGAACCGTGCCAGAACTTTCGGGTACAGAATGGAATAAAATCCCTGAAAATCGGTTGTATTTCGCTTTTTTGTGCTGTACGGATTTTGACACCAGGCAAGGACTGCCCCGGCTAGGAAAGGTTTGCTGGGTTTTTCCGGGAAAATGACAAACCGAGCAGGAACGATATCTCCGTCTTCTATTGAACGAGTCCAATGAAATATGGCAAGTCCACAATAATCTTATCAATTCATTTTTCTTGGGTCTTGTCCTCATAAAGTTGTGCGTGTGCAGGTCCTCATCGAGGTTCAACCTAATAGACCGGAAGAGTTTCATACATGAAATACCATGTGGATAAGGCCATCTTTCCTGGGGAGAGCAACTTCAAGTCGATTTCTTTTATTGGTCGGTTATCTTGGGGCTTGAATGGTTGGGCCGTTCAAGGGTTCAATTGAATTTCACAGGCATGTCAATGTTTCGTGGTAAAGGGTGCCAGTTGGGTAATTGTTCCACTCGGCCAATGGGATGAGGTCTTGGCCCTGGAGATTGCCTGCCGGGTGGCCAAGGATTGGGTGCTTCATCCCCGGCTGTAAAGTGAAGAGCCAAGTAGGATGGTTCCACCTTTGTTGGGGCTCCCAATTGTCGACCCTGGTTTCTTCTAACCGAAGGTTTGAACGACGAAACGGGAAAGAATCAATGGAAATGCAGGACGTCCTCGATGGACCGACTTCTTCCTTGCGGACTTTCGAGCGGAATGTTTGCGAAATTTTTTCTGATAGAGCTCTTTTCACCTTCCTGTTTAAGGAGATGAAGTCTCCCTGCGTTGGAAAGATCTGTCACTGGATGCGGAGAGAAAGGGTGATGCAGTTCAGAGACAATTGGTGCAGTGCGACCCGACAAACATAATAAGGAATGGGTAAATCAATTGTGAGAATGGAAGGAGCTACTTGAACCACGGCAGTATTGATGAAGGCCCAGTGACCTTATGCTTTTTGACTGTGGATGGTCGACGGTTGTGCTGCGACGGGCACGAGGGCGGATTTCCATTGTTGTGCCATGCCTTGAATATCGAAAAGAAATGTCGGGGCGGAATGGTGTTCACTAATGTATCGAACCAGGGCGCTTCCAATAATAACTCCATCCGCAAATTGTCCAACTTCTCTGGCCTGATCAGCGGAGGCAATTCCAAATCCCACTGCTACAGGTGTTCGTGAAGCACGTTGAAGCTGTTGGACGCTTTGGCGCACCCGACTGAGATCGGTCAGCTTTGCACCGGTAATACCGGTAAGAGAGACATAATAGATAAACCCATGTGATCGCTGGATCACAGCACGTCGTCGTTCCGCCGTGCTGGTCGGCGCAAGAAGGAAAATACTCACCGGTCCTCCCGCCGCTTGAGTGGTACGATAAAGAAGGTCAGATTCCTCCGGAGGCAAATCCGGCACGATAAGTCCATCGACGCCCGCGTCAACGGCATTGGCACAAAAATCTTTGATCCCCATGGCCATGAGGCTGTTGTAATAGGTCATCAAAATAAGGGGGATAGACGTCTTTTTTCTCAGGTTGCTGACAGTGGCAAGAATATTTTTAAGGGTAGTCCCTGAGTGCAGGGCCCTTTCTGCTGCTTGTTGAATCACCGGACCATCGGCAATAGGATCCGAAAATGGCACACCCAATTCGATCAGGTCGGCACCACCCTGTTCCAACGCTAATACAAGAGATTCGGTCATCGCTAAGGTCGGATCGCCGGCCATAATGTATGGGATGAGAGCTTTTTCACCTCGGGAGTGAAGTTGTGCAAATGTGGCTTGAATACGATTGCTCATTTTAGAACATTTCGAATGTACCGGAAGATGTGGGGGCCTTCCTGGCCTGGTGATTCTCCGGCCACTGAGTATGTCCTCTCTTAGAGAGGAATGCCTCGCATTTTGGCTAATTGTTGAACATCTTTATCTCCGCGCCCGGAGAGATTCATGATTAAGATCTGTGACTTTTTCATCGTGGGCGCTAGCTTCACGACTTCTGCAACGGCATGGGCACTTTCAAGCGCGGGAATGATGCCTTCTTCCTTGGCGAGTAAGTCGAACGCGGTTAAGGCTTCAGCATCCGTTGCTGAGGTGTACCGGATTCGTCCGGTATCATGATAGTAACTGTGTTCAGGACCGACTGCCGGATAGTCCAATCCTGCAGACACGGAATGGGTGGGATTGACTTGGCCGTCCTCATTCTGGAGAAGATAAGTCATCGTTCCATGCAAAACGCCGGGTTTCCCTCCTGCAAAGCGTGCGGCATGCTTCCCGCTTTTTATCCCGTACCCACCGGCTTCCACTCCGACCATTTTGACTTGAGTATCTTTGACGAACGGATAAAATAATCCAATACTATTGCTTCCACCGCCAACACAGGCAACAAGACAGTGAGGCAAACGACCTTCCAGTGCAAGAATTTGCTTGCGGGTCTCTCGACCGATCACGGATTGGAAATCCCGAATCATCATGGGGTAGGGATGAGCGCCCAGAACCGATCCAAGCAAATAATGGGTGGTGCTTATATTCGTGGTCCAGTCACGCATCGCCTCACTGATGGCATCCTTGAGTGTGCGGCTTCCGGCATGCACTCCCGTCACTTTCGAGCCGAGTAACCGCATCCGGAAGACATTCAATGCCTGCCGTTCCATATCCTCGGTGCCCATGTAGATTTCGGCCTCCAGACCGAACATTGCGGCCACGGTAGCCACCGCGACGCCATGCTGTCCGGCACCGGTTTCGGCAATAACGCGTTTCTTTTTCATCCGTCTGGTGAGCAAGGCCTGCCCGACCGTATTGTTGATCTTGTGCGCACCGGTGTGACAGAGATCTTCTCTTTTGAGATAAATTTTGGCTCCCCCAAGTGTTTTAGTGAGACGTTCGGCAAAGAATAGGGAAGTTGGACGACCGACAAAATGTTTCAGACAATCCCGAAGCTCTTGTTGGAAGGGGCGGCTTTGTTTGGCCGCACGATATGCCTGTTCCAATTCATGGATGGCCGGCATCAGAATTTCAGGAACATACATGCCCCCGAATTGCCCAAAACGCCCGTGTTTATTAGGAATTTTTGCCATAAAATGTTCTACTGAAAAAGGACGAAAAAGAAGAGAGTATAGCGATGGAATGCCTAACACACAAGACGAACCGATTGGATAAAATCCCGGATTTTGGCCGGATCTTTACGCCCAGGGCTCCGTTCTACACCGCTACTCACATCAACCCCATATGGTTGCACTTGGCAAATAGCTTCTTGAACATTTTCAGGAGTTAATCCTCCTGCCAAAAGCATAGGAACTGTTTTGGCTACTTCGCCCGCTATGGACCAATCGGTCTTGTGCCCGGTTCCTCCGTAAGCCGTATCAGAAAATGCATCAATGATAAATCCTCTCACGCCTATCCGTCCTTTCCATTCGGCCAACGCGAGATAGCTATTTCTGTCCCTTAGCCGAATGGCCCGTAGCACCGGACGCTGTAACGATTCACAAAAACCTGGAGATTCGTCACCGTGAAGTTGAGCCAGGCCCAATCCGCAGTCATCGAACACGCGCTTCACCATATCGAGATCGTGATTGACAAATACACCAACCGGCACCACAAAAGGGGGAAGGGTTGCAATGATATGTTGGGCGATGGTCGGTTGGACATATCGAGGGCTTTGGGCGTAAAACACAAAACCCAATGCGTCGGCCCCTTCCTGAACTGCGATGTCTGCATCTTTTTGATTCGTGATGCCACAAATTTTTATTTTAGGGGGCATAGGAACAGTCGCCGTTGGTTAGGGAGGTACGTGAGCACTGCGGTGTTGGGATCACGCTCATATTTCTGTCTTGTCTCACCTGGCATCTCAATCAATTTGACCGGCCATTAGCAAAAGTGAACCGGTCGAGTCGCGAATTTTCTTCAATTGCATCCTAGATCCAACGACTGGTTGGTGCTTCTTTTTGGGGAGATACCGGCGGATGTAATAATTCCTGAATTTTGGCTTGAATTGAATCCGCGCGCAATAATGACTCACCGATCAACATGGCTTTGGCTCCGGCTTCCAGTATCCGCACCACATGCTCCCGGTTGTGGATGCCACTTTCACTGACAATGAGTGTGTCCGTCGGCATACGTTTGGCCAGCCGCTCGGTGACACTCAAATCAGTCTGAAAGGTGTTGAGATCCCGGTTGTTGATGCCGATAAGTCTGGCCAATGGCACTCGCTCCAGGACGGTATCTAATTCCCGTTCATTATGGATTTCAATGAGCACATCGAGTAACAACTCATGTGCAACCGTGAAAAAGTCTTCAAGCTGAAATCGATCCAACGCCGCCGCAATCAGTAAGACACAGTCCGCCCCATAGGCCCGGGCTTCATAAAACTGAATTTCCTCAACCATAAATTCTTTATTGAGCGTGGGAAGTTGAACCGCCTCTTTGACGCTGGCCAAATACTCCAAGTTGCCTTGAAAAAAATCCTGATCGGTGAGAACGGATAAGGCACTTGCTCCATGATCTCGATATTGAGAGGCGATGGTCACTGGCTCAAACTGATCGTGAAATTCCGGTCGCATCAGTCCCTGACTGGGCGAGGCTTTTTTGACTTCGGCAATTAATGCCGGAGCTGTCAAAGTCAATCCTGCCTCTAATGCCTGAATAAAACCCAGAGGCCGAGTTCGATCAACAATGCGGCCCTTGAGTTCAGCCAGGTAGCCACGGCTATGTTTTCGTCGCAATTCGGCTTTTTTATGTTCGAGGATACGAGAAAGAATCATGTTGCCCACTTTTTGGTCAGGGAAATGAGTTTGTCCAACTTTTCAAATGCGGCTCCGTTGTCCACCACACGACCGGCTTCTTCGAATCCTTCTTTCAGCGAGGTCGCGTTCCGGCAGGCGATAAAGGCCGGCGCGGCATTCATCAATACGATATCCCGTTTGGGGCCCTTTCGTCCTCGAAAAATATCGCGAATGATTTGGGCATTGTCTTCCGGGTTTCCTCCCAATAGTTCTTTGGGGGAAACCGGATGAAGGTCGAAATCTTCCGGCCCGATGAAATAGCTCAGGACTCGTCCTTTTTTCCCTTCAGCTATTCCTGTGCGACTGGTCAATGAAATTTCATCCAACCCGTCCATCCCATGAAGGACAAAGCAATGTTGTGTGCCCAGTCGCACAAGAACCTGAGCCAACTTTTCGTTGAGGGCTTGATCATACACTCCCAGAATCTGAATCGTGGCCCGTGCCGGATTAGCCAGCGGCCCCATGATATTCATCAGGGTCCGGATCCCCAGCTCCGACCGAGGTTTGGCGCAATGCTTCATGGCTCCGTGGTAAAGCGGTGCGAAGAGAAATCCAATGCCAATTTCATTGACACAATCGGCAACCTTTTCAGGAGACAAGTCGATATTCACGCCAAGGGCGGCCAACACATCCGCACTTCCTGATTGAGAGGATACCGACCGATTCCCATGCTTGGCGACGGTCATTCCCCCTCCAGCCACGACAAAGGCGGCGGCCGTTGAAATATTGAACGTATGGCTTTTATCCCCACCGGTTCCACACGTATCCACTACCTGAGGGTCGGTAATAGGGATTCGAATCGCCCGTTCGCGCATGGCTCGCACTGATCCGGCGATTTCATCGATGGTTTCGCCTTTTAGTCGTAATCCCATTAAATAGGCTGCAATTTGGGCGTCAGTAGCCCCTCCGTGCATGATTTCCCGCATGGCTTCTTCCGCTTCGAGTTCTGAGAGGTCGAGACCCTCGGCTAATTTGGCGATATAGTCTTTGAGTAGGGACATGTGAGCAGGCTCGTGGCCAGATGACTGGGAAGTCTTGGATTTAGTGGTCGGTTGAAGAGCAGACGGGTAATAATAAAAAATTCCGCAACAGATCCATCCCTGCCGTGGTGAGAATCGATTCAGGGTGAAATTGCACGCCTTCGGCTCCGGTTGGGGTATGCCGAAGCCCCATGATTTCACCTTCCACGGTTTCGGCGGAAATTTCAAAGTCCGTGGGCAAGGTTTCACGCTTGACGATTAAGGAATGATATCGAGTGGCTTCAAAAGGATTCGGGAGGCCATCGAAAATTGTTTTTCCGTCATGATGGACCATGGAGGTTTTCCCGTGCATAAGTCTGGGGGCTCGAATAATTTGACCTCCAAACGCATAGGCCAGGGATTGATGCCCGAGACAGACACCAAATAAGGGAACACGGCCGGCAAAATGCTTGACGATCGCAACAGAAATGCCTGCCTCATTGGGCGTACAGGGGCCGGGAGATATTAATATTCGCTCCGGTGCCAGGCGGTGAATGTCTTCGATCGTGAGGGCATCATTTCGAAAAATTTGGAGATCGGCTCCCAACTCTCCAAGATATTGGACAAGATTGTAGGTAAACGAATCATAATTGTCGATGACCAGGATCATAGGGTTCTTCTCAAGCCCTTTTAAGCTAGGCCACGTTCGGCCATTTCAATGGCTCTCATCATGGCGCCGGCTTTTGTTCGGGTTTCTTCATATTCCCGTGTAGGATCAGAATCGGCGACGATGCCGGCACCGGCCTGAATGTAGGCTTTTTGCCCTTGAACGACGACCGTACGAATATTGATACAGGTGTCCATATTCCCGGAAAAACTAAAATACCCGACCGCTCCGGCGTATGGCCCCCGACGAGTGGGCTCCAACTCCTCAATAATTTGCATGGCTCGTATTTTCGGTGCCCCGGACACGGTTCCGGCAGGAAAACATGCTTTCATGACATCATAGGCGGTGTATTGCGGATCTAACACTCCCTTGACTTGAGAAACAATGTGCATGACATGGGAATACCGTTCAACTTTCATGAACCGTTCAACATTGACAGTTCCGGATTTGGCCACTCGGCCCACATCATTGCGGCCTAAATCTACCAACATGACATGCTCGGCCAATTCCTTGTGATCGGATAGGAGATCCTGTTCCAGTTCGTTGTCAGCTTGTTGTGTTTGTCCACGGGAACGAGTTCCGGCAATAGGCCGCACCACAATAGTGCCTTCTTCGCATCGCACAAGGATTTCCGGAGAAGATCCTACCAGTTCGATGCCGGCAATGCGTAGGTAGAACATGTAAGGTGAGGGATTGAGCACTCGCAAGGCTCGATAAATTTCCAGGGGATTAGTGCGGATGGTGGTTTGCCATCGTTGGGACATCACCCCCTGGATGATGTCACCAGCCTGAATATATTCTTTCGTCCGGAGCACCATTTTTTCAAAGTTCTCAGGAGACATATTCGATTGAAATTTGAGTGGCGCACGTCGCCTTGGGGCTGCAGGTCGCCGGCTTGGTTTATGAAGTCTGACTATGATCGATTCAATCCGCTTGATGGCGTCCTGATAAATCTGACGAAGTTGGGTCTTCTTTGCAGAAGTAATATGAGCATTGGCCACGACTTTGAGGGTATGGGCGACATTGTCAAAAATGAGTAATGTGTCCGTAATGCAAAAGGCAAAAAGTGGTGTTTTGATTCCGGGTTTCGCCCGCGACGGAACCGGTTCAAAAGAGCGAACCACGTCATACCCCAAATAGCCCACTGCACCACCCACAAATCTGGGCAAGCCCGGAACAACAACCGGATGGTACCCTGCCATGGCATTCTGTATGTGGTCCAGCGGGTTGGCCCGAAGCGGGACCCGGTCCTGTTTCCGGCCTTTTTGGGTAACCACTTCGCCGTTCTCCTCCCACAACATGACAGAAGGATGACTACCCAGAAAGGAATATCTTGCCCAATTTTCTCCCCCTTCAATACTTTCAAACAAAAAGGCATTGGCTCCCGTATTGATTTTGGAAAATGCCGACACAGGCGTCTCGAAATCTGCCAGAATTTCTCGATAAATGGGGACGAGATTTCCTTGTGAGGCGAACCGGCAGAATTCCTCAAAACTCACTGAATAATAAGCATTTTTCATGGTTTTGACGGTAGCATATGGCCTATGGGGTGTCAACGAAAGTGCCAATGAGACACACGGCTTTTTGAGGTAACTTTTTAAGGTAAGAATAAGGAAAGGCCGGAATCGAAGGAGCTGGATTTCCTTGGGATTCCGACCTTAGCTTGAAGAGTGAACGGAGGTGAAATTACTGACCGCTGACGATGAGTTTTTGGCCAACGTGAATGGTGTTATCCTCCAACTGATTCCACGCTTTGAGATCGTCGACCGACACGCCGTACTCTTTGGAAATTCGGTAGAGGGTCTCGCCCTTCGCTACAACATGTGATACTTCACCAAGACCTCCACCTCCCAGCGTATCCATGTTAGGCGAATCCAAACCAGGCGAATCCAAAGGAATGCTGTCCCCCAAATCCAGGTCAGAGTCCAGTTTGGTCATGTCTGAATCGTTAAAGTCAAGATCATTCAGCCCAAATTCCGAAATCGAAGGTTCGGAAAGTTTTAGATCATCCGATTGTCCCAGTCCTCCCTCTCTTACACGCGAAAGTTCATCATGGGAACGATTCAGTTGGTCTCGCAAGGCTTCTAATTCAGCATTCAAATCTCGATTTTGCGATTCCAACGATCCAACTTGTCGTTGCGCGTCTTGATACTTCACATTTAATTCACCGGTTCGTTTTTCTTCTTGCGCTAAAAGACGTTGGAAATTTAACGCCCGTGCTTTCTCGGCTTCGAACTTTTCTGTGCTGACGCATCCGGACACGAACCCAGTACAGACCAGGACGCCAGCTACAATTTTTAGGTATTCACACCAGCCCGATGATTGGGGAACTCCATGATATCCCCCGAACAATGGTCGCGCCATATTACGCATTCCTCCTCTGAGATTCATATATATCCCTCCTCCAGGGACAATGGTCAATAACGAGAAGGCGAAAATCTCCACCATCTGTTCACCTTCTGCTACACAATAATTCGGAATAGGGATAATGTCAAACAACTAATTTGCACACCAGCAGAAATTACCGAACACTTCAATTCGTTGACCATAGAAAAATGGCTGTGATAATTTCATTTACTATTTGCCTTCGCCCCTTTCTATGACCTCTTCATTTTCACATTCTGCAGCTTCTTCGGTACTCCGCATCGGCCAGATCGCGCTTCGCCTGGCTCGTCCCCTCACTCAGACACAAGCTTGGATGGGCGATCAAGAAATTTTACGCCAACTTCTCGCTTGTTGGTTTATCGTTGATGAAAAAGATGTGCCTTTATCACCGAGAATTATCGGCCAACCGGGTGTGGGGAAGACCACACTCGCCATGGCGGCGACTCAGGAGCGGAAGCAGGAACTCTACATTTATCAATGTACCGCGGATACCAGACCCGAAGACCTCCTCATCTCCCCGGTCATTTCTGAGGGGGGAACGATTGCCTATCAGGCCTCCCCTTTAGTCACGGCCATGGTGACCGGCAATGTCTGTCTTCTCGATGAAGGCAACCGGATGAATGAAAAGAGTTGGGCCTCCCTTGCTTCTCTCCTTGATCATCGACGCTCGGTGGATTCGGTCGTCGCGGGTATGCAAATCCAGGCACATGAGAATTTTCGGTGTTGTGTCACGATGAATGAAGATGCCTCAACCTATGAGGTGCCGGATTATATCCTGTCCCGCCTGCAACCGACACTGAAGGTTGAATTTCCAAACAAGGAACATGAATTAGCCATTTTACGATATCACCTCCCGTTTGCCTCTGCGGAATTAATCGCGCTCACGGTTGATTTTCTTCAAAAAGCGCATCAATTGGATCTCCCGTTCTCCATTCGTGACGGGATGCATATAGTGCAATTCGCTATGAAACGGATGGCCCAAGACCCCCACCATCCCGTGGCCCGTGACCCGGCTTGGCGGGAAGCCCTGATCAATGTTTTGGGAGAGGAAGCACAGGACCTGGATGTTTTAGCGAAACGTCGGTCCCAAACATTACACGGGCAGGCTCTCCCGAAAGGATTAGGGGATTTCTTCTTTGAAGATGATCATCCCCTGCACCCTGATCAGTAGGCATTCAAATCTATGATCCTCGGCGACCCTGATGAACGGCCTATCCTCTAATTCTTGAGTGGTGAAGGGTCACCGCTTTTCCTCCAGGACGCACCATGGCTCTCCCCGCGTTGACCCCAGACACGATTTTTGCCCTCTCTTCCAGTATCCATGTCTTGCCTGTCGTGCATGGAAGTGGAGATATGGCCCATGTCGTCCGCGAAATTATGGTGTCCCGCCATATTGATTGTGTGGTTCTTCCTCTACCG
>JAUIKP010000538.1 GCA_030430725.1 Nitrospiria bacterium | reverse complement strand
GGTTTGCGTATGGCGAGTCGTTGATAAATTTCTTCCGTTTCCTTCCATTTTTGGGAGGCTTGATAATAACCGGCGAGTTTCACGTAGAGACCAATATTCTCAGGATCTAATTCAAGGCCCCGCTGAAATAAGGCTTCGGCTTCAGTATTTTTTCCTTGCAGTAAGTAGAATTCCCCCTTGGCCAGAATAAGGGTTGTCGAATTAGCCTTCCTCGTTAGGCCGTGATCCAGAATTCCCTCGGCTTCCTCCGGTTTTTTAAGGGCCAAATAGGCACGAGCCAGATCGACGTACACTTGCTCTTTGTCAGGATCAAGTTCCAAGGTTTTTTGGAGTTCTTCAAGGCCTTTCTCGAAATTCTTTTCCACAATCAAGCTACGGCCTAGCAATAGATGCCCTTTGGAATCATGTGGGGAGGAAGCCAACACGACTTCAGCATGCTGTTTTGCCTCTTGGGGTTGCTGGGAAAGCAAATACAATTCACCAAGTTTGAGTTGGGCATCCTGAATGGAGGGATCCAACTCGACGGCTTTGGTAAGTTCCCCAAACGCCGATTGGAGATCGGCCATCCCACCCAATTTCAGGTGAATCAGGGCTAATTGATGATACGCCTTGGCATCTTTTGGATCGATTTGGACCACATTTTTAAATTCAATAAGTGCCTCTTGATATTTTTTCTCTTCGAAATAGGCTTTTCCCCGTTCTTGGTGCCTAGCCTTTTTTTCCTCATCCGATAACTGGGTACAATTGGCAAAACTGACAAGCAAAAATGCAAGAACTACCCGGCACAGAACTACTAGGATGGGCTTATGTCTCATACAGTCTCTATCGTAAAATTGTTCCCTATTCTTCAGCATTTCCGCTCAAGTGATAGGGTATCAGACAAAATTAATTGGGTGAACCATTGTAATTATAGGCAAAATCATTTTTCTTCGAGTGTTTCTGTAATTGCCTTCTTAGGCTCAAACTCCAAGTGAAATATGATCTTCCCCTGGTTTTGTGGACACCTTCGAAAAGGTTCATAATGAGCCAGAAAGCGGTGCCCATGGCCAAGCGGGGGGAGATTTTCGAAGGAATGTAAACCTGAGGCGGTCCAAATGGCGACGGATGCCAGGCTGTCCATCCGACAAGTCACCGCAGAGTTAGGACTTGACACGAATGTGTTGAGTCGATGGTGCCGCAAACAAAAGCAGGAGGGGCTGCAAGGCATTTCGTCAAAGAAAAACGTGGGCACACTCGCAAAACGGGCACCCGACCAGAGGGCGTCAGCAATCATTGGGCCCGAGCCTTTGCCGCCGTCACGCCTAAGACCAAATGGGTGACGGACATCACTTACCTTCCCGTGGCCGAAGAATGGCTCTATCTGGCCGTCGTCCTGGATTTATTCTCGCGGCAGATCATGGGGGGCAATGAATCTATTCTACAACAGAAATCACTAACTCTTAACTCACCCTTCCACGAAAAACAAGGAAAGACCAAAAGACTGTTTGAGGAATGGGATTCGAACAACGAAGTCGGATCACTGTCATTGGGGATTTGCAGGAGATTAGCTGTATACACCTTTAGAGTTATTGAATCCATCAATTAAATGTATTTTACTCAAAAGACTGTTTGAGGAATGGGATTCGAACAACAAAGTCGGATCACTATCATTAGGGATAAAATGAATAATAGGAAATTGGAGGGAAATGCATGAACGCAACACGATTATTGAAAATATTATTAGGCGTATCTTTTGTTTTTGGTTTGGTCGGGCAGGCACATGCGGATCCCATGTTCTACACCGTTCACGGAACACTCAGTGGCGGCGCTCAAATTACGGGATCTATGGAAATTGATTCCGATGGGGGACCCGGAAATTATATTGTTCCCTCCACGTGGATGTTTATGACTTCAGGTGGGGTGGATCCAAATGGAAGCCCAGTAAGCAACTTTACCTACACCCCTACTTCATCCAGCTTGCTATTCGATTTAGCGTTTCTAACCTTCATTGGGACTGACTTTAACACGGGACGATCACTGACTTTTGCAAGCTATAGTCCTTTGCTAAACCAACCAGGACCGTATACGATTGGCTCGATAACGGAAACCTACAAGTATTCTAACTCTTTTCAAATACTTGACCGAACTTTCACGCATGATAAATTTGCTACACGAGACGGGTCTGGGAGTGCTGCTAGTCTTCCCGAGCCATCCAGCACCCTTCTACT
>JAUIKP010000047.1:0-7500 GCA_030430725.1 Nitrospiria bacterium | reverse complement strand
CCATCCTGCCCACAGGACATATGCGTTACATCCAGGGCCCAGCGCCCCTTACTCGCTGTCGTTCGACTCCCACCGCACTGCCCTCGAGGCCGTGAAGGGGTGATGCGGCAACTAGCGTATTCTAATTAGCAAAGGGAATTTTCTTTTGCAGGCCTAGAGATACATTGGCTAGTGGACGCAACTACAAGAAAATATTCTTTCAAATATCCAGTTAGACTTCAAAATCTCCTTTACTAGTACAAACACGCAAACAACTAACTTTCTAGTAAAATCTTTTCTGTATTACCAAGAACCCAATGAACTTGAAGAATGAGGTGGGTTAAAAAATCTGACGTGGGAATGTTTAAAAAATCCAATCAATATCATGCCGGCAAGAAATCCACCGATGTGCGCGAAGAAAGCAACCCCGCCGCCTTGATTTCCAAGACTCATACCGCCGCTTAAGACCTGCATTAAAAACCATAAACCTAAAACCATCGCCGCTGGAACATTAAAGGTTCCAATAAACCCATAAGGAACTAAAACCAATACTCGTGCATGGGGGTACAGTAATAAATACCCACCTAAAATCCCCGAAATTGCCCCGCTTGCACCAACCATTGGTATCGTTGATTCGGGATCAACCAACGCATGGCTGAAGGCAGCCAATACCCCACAAATTAAATAGAACAAAATAAATTTCGCATGGCCCATCACATCTTCGATATTGTTTCCAAAAATCCACAAATAAAGCATATTCCCTATTAAATGCATCCAGCCCCCATGGAGAAACATACTTGAAAACAGTGTTCCATAAGCAGGCAGGATCACCAGCTCTGGTGGTAACTGAGCATGGCCCAATACGACTGCGGGAATCGCCCCGTACATATAAACAAATGCTTCACTGCTTGGCATCGAAAGAGAGATCTCATACAGAAACACCAAACTGCAGGAGACAATTAACGCCACCGTCACCACAGGTGTGATTTCCGTCGGATTGTCATCCCGAAGTGGAATCATGGATTCACCCTCAAGAAAATTCTCTTTAAAAAGTCAGGATCGAGTAGAGGCGGGAGAAAAATCAGGCAGACCGAAAACCGGGTTAAGAAAATTCTGAGCATCACCGTCTAATAAGATTGAGAAGCCGGCAGCATGGGTATGTCCGCCTCCACCAAATTTTGCCGCAATATCAGCCACGGAAATCCCGCCGGCTTTTGACCGAAGAGAAAAATACCGGCGACCATCTTTTTGATGCCAAATGAGACAAAATGGATGCTTCTCAGAAAGATGCTCCCCTATTTGGCTGGTTAAAACGGCTGAATGAACAGCGGGAACCATATGTCCCGCAAACGACACCATGGTGACTTCGGTTGCCATCTTTTCAACCAAGGCCTTTTCGGATCGTAAAATCCCAGTTCCCTCAGCCTTTAATGTTTCAAATTGAAGGGAATCCCACCGTTCAAATCCAAACGGGTATGACGCCAACGCCGCACTAATTTCCCGACTACAAGGAAGTTGCCACTGCCACAAATCCTTATCCTGAATATACTGGAGGAGCCAGGGAACCGGTTGATTGTGTGCCCATTCCCATGCCAAGACCGCGCCGCTTCGGTTCATATCAAAATACGCAAATGGCAAATCCTTCAGGGAGTCCTGCGCGGTGATATGATGATCTAAGATATACAAACTGGCTACTTGACCGGCCAACTCCAATATGGTTTCGCGGTGATAGCTAAAATCAACCATCACCACATGTTGGTTTTGCAATCCATCCGGTGGCGGATTCCCATGCTTCACCGCCAAATAACGAGCCTGCGGAAACCGTTTCCAGAGAGCCCACGCTGCGCCAAATCCATCCATACAATCGGCGTGATACAACACCACGTCCGGTGGATTCTGGTTGGGCAATTCATCAAATTTTCTCATCATTATCTCACTGCTCGGGCTGAGCTTATCAGTTTTCAATAAATCCGGACAAATTCTCAAGGCACTTTTCAGAATGCCTATATGGCTACCGCTCGGGCATTGAGCCAATCAATGCACTGCCGAAGACGACCTAACTCCTTCCAATTGAAATGTAACACCAGACGTGGCAGGTGGGAAATGTGAGGTTCATCCCACTCCTCGGGCAGCGCCTCAACCTGCCGAAACTGCCCATCAGCCAGGAGGTCCGAAAATTGATGGTTCAACTGAGTCACCTCGGCCTGCGAGAGTTGCTGATGAATACGGATAACCATCGAATCTTTCACCATTCGGATAGAATGATACACCCGAAAAAATTGCTGAATTTCCTTAACCGCTTCCTCTGCCGAATACACGACTTTGAAAAGCCCCAAATCGGATCGATGAATAAACCTACGAGACAAGAGTTGCTGCTCAAAAAATTCCATCATTCGTTTCCAGTAGTCCCCACCAGGAGACTCAATACACACGACGGGAATCGGGTGCGTTTTCCCGGTTTGAATCAGCGTCAAAACCTCGAACGCTTCGTCTAACGTCCCAAATCCTCCAGGAAAAAGAGCGACGGCCTGGCTTTCCTTCACCAGCAACAATTTTCGCGTAAAAAAATACTTGAGATGTACAAGTTTTTTATCATCCGCAATCATCGCATTCGGGGCTTGCTCAAAAGGCAACATAATATTCACCCCAAAACTATTCTCCCGACCAGCCCCTTCATTCCCAGCCAGCATAATCCCTGGCCCGCCCCCCGTGATCACCATAAAGCCACGTTGACTGAGGAGTTTCCCAAATTGCGCCGCCAGCTTATAGTTGGGATCATCCTCTGAGATCCGGGCCGAACCAAAAATACTGACTTTTTTCACTTTGCGATATTGCCGAAATACCCGGAAGGCATAACGAAGCTCTCTTAAAGCTCGGTGAAGAATCTTGACGTCTATGACATCCGTATCCAAATCACGTAGCCTGACCACACTTCCGACCATTTCTTTCAATAAGGCCGTTCGCACATCATTCTCAGGTCCTGTCCAAAGAGATTTGATTTGGCGTACAATCTCATCTTCCAATAGATTAATTTTTGCAGAATGGGTCACCTTAGGCGGCATTCCCACATCTGGATTTTTACAAAATGACATCCACCCTCCTCCACATTCAATTCATCAACACAAAAAATACGTATGGACCAACTGGGCTGTACCAGAAATTCCCATCAATTGTCGGTCGGCTTTATCAGGGTTAAAGGTGCAAGATTCAAAGGAACACCTTGATGTTTTCGGTAAAATAAACTTGGAACTCAAGAACCCGACCGCATTGACCCATCCCATGACTGACTCCTCTCAGAACGTTTCCACACTATGGCGGGCTCTCCCTCAACCGATTATTGGATTGGCTCCCATGGATGGGGTCACGGATTCGGCCTTCCGCCATATGGTGGCCATTCACGGTAAACCTGATGTGGTCTTTACGGAATTTACCAACGTTCATGACATCTGTTCCGGTAGACTTAAGGCCCTGGACAGCCTGCGATACTCAGAAGCAGAACGTCCTGTTATTGCCCAAATCTATGGGAAGGAACCTATGTTATTTTACCAAGCGGCCCATGTGGTCTGTGAATTGGGGTTTGATGGGTTGGATATCAATATGGGGTGCCCTTCGAAAAACGTCGCCTCCTCGGGAAGTGGCGCCGGACTCATTCGCACCCCGAATCTGGCGTTGGAATTGATGGAGATGGCGCGAAAAGGCATTCAGGATTGGACCGCCGGCCAGACCCTAGCCCAAATTGGCCTGAAGGCCAAAGCCCTGGAAGCCATTGGCCTGCTCCAGAGCAGATTTCTGCCCCCCCCAATTCGCAAAACCATTCCGTTATCCGTCAAGACCCGTATTGGCTTCGACCGCAACATGATCCAAGAATGGAGCGCCTGCCTTATTCAGGGACGCCCAGAGGTCATTTCCATTCATGGCCGCACGCTATCGCAAATGTACCGGGGCCAATCAGATTGGGAGGCAATTGCCCTGGCAGCAAGTTTGATTCAACCTCATGGCATTGTTGTCTTTGGCAATGGAGACATTCAAAGTTTGCGGGAAGCCTCGGCACGCGTTCGGGAATCGGGAACCAACGGTGTGCTAATCGGTCGCGGGTCACTCGGAAATCCCTGGATCTTTCAAGGGATTCAGGCGATGCGAACAGGATTTCACTCCGGGGAACCGTATTCCGCCCAACCCCATGCCCCGGACCTGGAAGAAAAATTCCGAATCATGGTCGAACATGCCTCACTGTTTGAACGGGTTCATGGGCCAGAGCGTTTCGTGCGCATGCGCAAACACTTAGGCTGGTATTGCTCGGGCTTTCCCTATGCCGCGGCCATGCGCGCACAACTCGTTCGTACCCATTCCACGACAGATGTGATCAATTTGGTTAACGAGTACCAAGCTTCTGTCCTCGACAACCAGAACCTGGAAATACCGGCTACCATCACCCCCTCCTAAATGTCCGTCCCTCATCTCATCCTTGCATCCTCGTCCCTTCGTCGAAAAGAACTGCTGACCCTCTTGGGCCTTCACTTTGAGATCATTCCGCCTGCAATCAATGAAGAAGTTCTCGGCCAGGAAACACCCTTCAATCATGTAGGACGCCTTGCCCTTGAAAAAGCTGAATCGGTGGCCAACGCCCATCCAGACAGTCTGGTCATCGGCAGCGATACCGTCATTGAATTGGATGGCCAGATTCTGGGCAAACCGCCAGACCTTGAACATGCCCATCACATGCTGACCCGCTTGCGGGGCCGATGTCATCTCGTCCACACCGGTTTGGCCCTGGTAGCAAAAGCTATTAAACTAAGGGAAACCTATGTAGAAACCGTCAAAGTCTGGATGAAGGACGTTTCAGATTCTGACTTGCAGGCCTATTTAAAAACCAGGGATAGCCTGGGGAAAGCGGGGGCCTATTCCATTCAGGGAAAAGGGGCGTTTCTGATAGAAAAAATCGAAGGGGATTACCCTACGGTCGTGGGTTTGCCGTTGTGGAAGACAGCCAAGCTCGTTGAGCAGTTCGGAATCGACCTGCCTGTGAAGGTCGAGGACATTTACCAGAAAAAACCGTATGAGAATTGGAAGGATTTCTAAGGTCCTTTTGCCGAAACAAAAGGACCTCGTCGGCGGGGGCGAAACCCCCGCATACTCAAAAAAAGAGGCGGCCTTCAACTAGGGCCGCCTCTTCAGCAAATCAAATATTGGATATGAATTACATAAATTTCATGAACTTTTCTTTGGCCTCATCCATGATCTCCGCGGTGATTTCCGACTGACCCCGCTCTTTCACCAGGCGTTCGATTTCCCGCCGCGCCATGGGTCTGATGAAATCAGGAATATTATCCAATCGCTGTTGGGCTTCCGGTGTCCACTTGATGCCTTCCGTAGAGGCGTTTTTGGAATCGTCCATCACCTGAAGGGTCACGGAAGTAAAACCGTTCTTCCGGGCATAGGTCTCCACGCTGCTTTTCACCATCGGCTGCACAAAGGAAGGAAGTTTGGCCAGCTTCTCCTGGGCATCCGGCGTCCAGAGCAATTGCTCGTTCGCTGGCGGTGCAGAAGTTTCTGTGGACCCTGTTGAGCCCAACCCCATTTGTGCGACCATGGCGGAAAAAGGACATCCACCCCCTTCCGAAGATGTGCCTGGTGCAGCTGCGCTTGCCGGGGCTGCCGAAGCGGCCGGAGCTTTGGCCCCTGCCGGTTGGCCGCCTTGAATTTTTTCGTTCAAATAGGCCGCCATCTGCCCCATGCCCGCCGACACCTTGTCCTCCAACCCGCCCCGGGTCATTTCCAAGGGTTTGGGCGCTTCGGTTCTTCCGCCCAACTGGACCCCCAGGGAGGAGACCATCTGGGTTTCACCGGGATTGGTCACCATCGAAAAGCGCGACTGGCAGGAAGGGCATTCAAAAAAGACCCCCAAAGAACCCTCAGCGGGTTTTTCGACTTTTTCAAAGGTCATATAGGTTTCGCATTTGAGACAGACAAATTTCATATCGTTTCCCTTCTGACCGTCGGCGAAGGCCGACAATCGCTACGAGACGTTACGCCTTCCCGTCTAACACCTGTTGATAATCCAACAAGGTATGAATTTTCTTGGCTATGCCCTGATATTTCGCCACCGTGGGGTTGTCGCCATCCAGGATCGGCTCCCCCTTATCAAACGTGCGGGCAAAATTCCGATCAAAGGGTATGCGTCCGAGAAGCGGCAGACCCAGGGCTTCACACATGGAATCCGTATCCCCCTCAAACAAAGGATTTTCCTCTCCGCAGGAGGGGCACCGGTACTGGCTCATGTTTTCGATCACGCCCAAAATCCGAATACCCAACTCCTGAGCATAGGCAATGGACTTTTGGACCACATTCGAGGCCACTTCAGAGGGCGTCGTCACCACCACAGCCCCGGATAAATCAGGAATAAGCCCTGCCAAAAGCGGCGGTTTATCTGCAGCAGCTCCCGGGGGCAGGTCAGCCAGTAAATAGTCCAATTCCCCCCACACCATATCGGAGAGAAATTCGCGGATCACATTCATCTCGGTGAGTCCCAGCCAGACCGGGCTCAGGTCCATCGGGCCTTTCCACCGGACCGGCGCGTTTTCCTGCAAGAGAAAATCCATCGAGGCCACTTTAATATTCAACGGGCCGGTCGGCGGCACCGCCCCCTCCGGGGTGTCCAAGAGCCCCTTCCCGCGCATCCCCAGCATTTGCGGCACACAGGGTCCGTTAATATCCACATCCAATAACCCCACCCGGTTACCCATGTGGGCGAAGGCCAAGGCGAGATTCACCGTGGTCATACTTTTCCCCACTCCGCCCTTGCCGCTCATGACCACCACCTTGCGTCGAATGCCTTTCATCCGCGACATGACCAGTTTGGTCTGGGCGGAAATCTGCTCTACCACCTTGGCATCGTCGGAATAATGAAGCTTATTTAAAATCGTTTTCAGGTCATTTGGTTGACTCATTGTCGGCACCTTACTGTGAAAGCCAATAGGTAGAAACCAGAAATCACGGTACCACAGCATTTTTTCCAGCGTCAAACCAATCAAAAAACCATTTGCCGTAAAGTCCGGAAGCCGTAAATGTCCATAAAGAGACACATTCACGGTGCAACGGACAAGTGCCCGGGAAGAAGGATTTCGATTGAAAATCGTTCAGGAAAAATCTTGAAGAAGGGTCACCCCAAGGAGTCGCAATCGACTGAAATAATCACAGGTGGATTCAGAAAATTCCGGGACAATAATTTCCAGATCAGCCAGGCAATCACGTAAGATTTCAATTCGCGATTCATCCAGATGATGTTCATCAAAGTAATAAGTCAAACATCCCCCAATGACGGTATCCAACGTCATGAGTTGCCCTTCAAGACTCCCCAACCCATCCGGCCAAGCCGTCGATTGATGAACCTGCCAGGTCTCGAACAATTTTTTCCGATCACTATCCGTCATAGGACCTCATTGTCATAGTGCTTTTGGCATAGCGTAATCAGATTATTTTTTTACTTTGTACTTCCACCCAGTTACAGTCCTTTTCCCCAGC
>JAUIKP010000046.1 GCA_030430725.1 Nitrospiria bacterium | reverse complement strand
AAATTTAACCGCCGATCCTCCACGACGAATAAACCCCTGCAGATAGGCGGATTTGAGCACATTCAACCATTCCTGTGGAGACATAAATTTTTCCTCAATATCCTGTTAATCTCATTGGTCTTCTCGGTTCACCCTAGGGAAACTTAAATACGTTCGCGGTCCGTTTACCCCCCTACAAAGGAAATTCCATAATAGGTTTTTTCCCGTCCCCCTTGCGCAATCACGGTTAACGTTTTGCTGGCATCCCGCACGCCGGTACTGGCATGAAAGTTTGCCCGATGATTGTTTTTGGTAGTAATGGTTCCACTTTTATCCAATAAATAGACATCCCGGCCAAATTCTTGTCTGGTGTATTCAGTGGCCTGCCACGGAAGAAGCGTCAGGAGTTGATACAGTTCCAGGAGTGGAATCACCGTTCCTTTGCCAATGAGGTGCTTCCCTCGACCCGCCACCACAATGGAATAGGCGGTAAAGACCATCTCCAGAAACGTTTGGGGTTTAAATCGAAGGGGTTTATTTTGAACTTCCTTTAATCGTTTGACCAAGACCGAAGGACGAAGCCGGTTTTCCCGCATTCGGTCAATGGCAACCGCGCGTTCTTTGTGAAGAATGCGCAATAAGACGGGGTAGGAAAATAAATAGCCGTCGTGCTCATAGAGATTGACACCCATCTGCTGGGCCGTGGTGAGAAGTTCCTGGCGAAAAGCCTTGCCCCCCAGATATCCCGTTTCATCGAAATCCAGACGTTCCTGGGTTTTCACAAAGTCACACCCAAGGCTCAGCGTCACCTCCCTGCCTTCCTCCAGTAATTTTCGCAGATTGACCAAATCGCCCACTTTCGCTGCATCTTTAATTTTTTTAAATGACACCATCACCTGTTTCGTGGTTTTCACTAATCCCCCGGCTTGCTCTTCAATATCAGCCAGAGCCTGCTCCAAATTGACGTTTTTCAGGACAGCCTTTGAAGGTGGGGAGGCATCCGGCAACTCAAGTACACCAGTTGCCGAACTCGACCCACAGGCTTCTTTCGTATTGTCAATGCCTTCGGCACTCATGTCGGTCATCGAGTCCTCTGGTTTGTGGTGAATACAGGAATCGGCGTTAACGAACCGATAGGTCGGCGCATACCTGTTCATTCGGCACATCTCTGATAATTCTTAATAATTTCCCACTTATTTCCTGAACCTAGTTCAGGAAATATCCACAACGTTTTTTGCAGGCTCAGCGCTTTTAGTTCAACCTGTAGTTGACCTGTAGGAAGAAGGCCTTTTATGGTTGAACCATTTCTTCAGACTCTATTCATGGGAAATATTGCGCCATTTGCAGTTATTACGGGAGCTTCACGAGGGATTGGAGCCGAATATGCCAGAGCCTTAGCGAATCAAGGGTATCATCTCCTGTTAGTCGCCAGGGATCCAAGCCGTCTGAATCAACTATCCAAGGAAATTCAACGCACTACGTCTGTTCAAGTCTGGACAGAAACGCTGGATTTGGCCAAGCCAAACGCGGCTGGAACCCTTTACCAATTAGCCCAATCATATCAGCCGCATGTGTCGTTACTGGTCAACAATGCCGGTTTTGGACTATATGGTCTATTTTCAGGCATGCCACTCTCAACCATCCAGGACATGCTACAGGTGCATATCCATGTAACCATAGAAAGCACAAGACTCTTCCTACCGGATATGATGAATCGACGGCAGGGTGCCATTATCAATGTGGCGTCCGTGGCAGGATTTTTCCCAATTCCCTATATGGCGGAATACGCCGCCACCAAAGCCTTTATCATATCTTTCTCTGAAGCCTTGGCGATGGAGGCTAAAGATAATGAGGTGATCATCCAGGTATGCTGTCCAGGCTACACAGAAACCGATTTCCATAAAACGGCCGGGCACCGTCCACGCCACATTTCTTCTCCTCACACTCCCCACGACGTCGTACACAATTCATTAAAGGCCCTAAGGTCGCGGAAAACTCTCGTGACTATGGGGTGGCAGGGACTGGCAACACAATGGATAACTTCATTCATTCCCAAAAAGTGGCTTATGCGTCTTACCATCCGATTTGTTCGACCGAATTCCTCCTGTCATTGAACGCACGACCTCCCATACTAAAGGAGCACAGCATGTCCCATTCCCATTTTCATTCATTCATTTCCTCTCTTAGCATCTGCAGTGCCTGCATTCTAGCCTTTGGGTGCTCTGGCCCTCGCCCAATCCTCTATCCCAACAACCATCTTCAACAAGTTGGCCCTGATCGAGCTGAGCAGGATATTGAGGAATGCCAGCAACTTGCAGAAGATTATGTCCCAGAGCACGATGCTGCGACGGTGGCCGGGAATACGGCTGTTGGGGCTGGAGCAGGGAGTGCCGTCGGGGCAGTCAGTGGGGCCATCCGGGGAGGAGTTGGAATTGGAGCAGCCATAGGAGCCGCGACAGGTGCCACCGTTGGCTTATTCCGAGGCTTATTCCAGGCCTCGCAACCAACACCCGCCCACAAGGCGTTCGTCAACCGATGTCTTGCGGAACGAGGGTACGATTCAATTGGTTGGGAATAGATCAGGAAATGAACATAAAGAAAATGGAGTGGGAATACCTCGAGACCCTGCTCGTGGTAGCTTTCACCTTGAGGCAATCCCTCATCGACTCTTGCCTCACAGGATAATCTAGGGATGAATCAACCTGCGGAACTTTCTGCACGACGGAGAGCTCGCATCAATACTGGATCTTGATAGGCCACTTCACTTAAGGCGTCCAACATATGAAGATCTTTTTCCTTTGCTAAGGCTTTAGCTTTACTGTATTGTCGGGAGTTAAAGCGAGCTACGGATGGCTGGCCATTGATGATCTGACACGCAAGGCCTCCACCATCTTTCAACGCAAGAGTACCCCCGTGATCAAACAACGTACGGGTCTCATCCACGCTGATCCCATGCAGTTCCGCAAAATCATGGAGCCCACTGGTCTCAATCAATCGTCCATCAGGCATGACACATTTTCGTTTAAAATGGGGAGACCAATCTTTTCGGAAATCAATATATTGAATGTCTCCACTACACGAGTTACCTGAGTCAACTTTTGTTAAATCAATCCCTAAGTTTTTTTGCCGCAACCGATTCTGCAATTCCTGTGGAAGGCCTCGATAAAAAACCCGCTCCATGCCTTCTTCCAAGGTCACTCCATAACTTTGCCGCATGCGCTCGGCTGCAGCATATTGCTCAAGATCCATGACCCAAGTCTGTTTCGGATCTTTGCCAAGAGGATCAACACGACAGACGAATGCGCCTTTTGTGACTAACGTACCTTCATGCGGATAGAGATATATCCCTCCGTCCTGAAGCACCCCCGTTATGGCTTCAAGGGGAATGTCATAACTTTCAGACAGAACTCGTGCATGCATCTCAACATCTTCCGGTTCTGTCATTCCACACACCATGACATTTCCAGGAGGATCATAATCTGTATAGTTCTCTAGAATATTATAGAGAACCGGGGGCTTCTCCTTTTTTAATGGACGCTTTTTCACTTTAAACATTCAATACGCTCCTTCACGGTGAGTTTCCATTTGGCCTTGGACTCCTTCGCCCTCATAGAATAGGCAGGATTTCCGCCACACCAGGGCATTTCGATTCCACCCGGACATTCCCTTTTGTATCACCACTCTCTATTGCGCGCCCTGTTGCAGATCTCGAAGTCGTAATGGTAGAAGGAAACCGCTTATGACTCAACCATAACACCCCCTAAACTTCCTATGCCAAAAAATGCTCTCATTCAGGCGTTCCATCAACTGGAAGCCTTCAAATGGAATCAGCAAGAAGGCTTTCGGCTTGCTTCAGGGAAAACCAGTCCCTATTATGTTGACTGTCGTATTGTATTGGCTCATCCGCACTCACGTCACCTTGTGGCTCAATTAGCCTATCACCTGCTTAAATCCTTAGATTTCACACTCATTGGCGGGCTCGAAATCGGAGCGATTCCCCTGGCTACCTGTATTTCAGATTATGGCTATAGGGCCGATCCACAGCGGAGGTGGCGAACATTTGTGGTACGTAAACAACCTAAGGATCATGGATTAGGAAAGTTAATTGAAGGCACCATCCATACCGGAGACACAGCTTTGGTGGTCGACGATGTCCTAACCACAGGCGGATCTTTGATTAAGGCAGCCGAATCAGCTCGCGCCCAAGGCTTAACTGTAACTCACGGGTTAGTGGTTGTGGATCGATCTGAAGTTGAAGGGAAAAGCCATCTGGCCCGCATGGGCATTCAATTGCTCCCCCTCCTCACCCTGGAAGATTTAAGACAAACGCCCCTCTCTGCCGGGTAAGTCCTGGAAATTTTTCCCGCCACGATTGAACACGTTCGTCAGTTCTTACAGCCCCAACGGGCAGGCATCCTATTTTTCAAAAATTGTCCAGTTCATAGTTGGTCATAAATGACCAGGTCAATTTCACAACCTCGGCGGCACTCCCCATTCCGGATGACTTACTTGACCGTCTCTTCTGACCAACCCTACAATTTCAAAACAATCGCGTAACAATGGCCTAGACAGTTTCCTTTCCGAAAGGGGACAAAGCCATTTCCAATACTACGGAGGATCACCATGAAACCTTTCTTTCTCTCCTTGCCCATCGTCCTTCTTTTTTTAGGATGGTGGAACCCCGCCGTCGTAGCTGCTGAGCCCTACCTTTTAACCGTTCAGCAACTCAAAGCAGGACTTGACAAGGCTCCCCAGCCCAGACAAAAAGGATTTGTGCTTATCGACGTTCGGAGCCCAGACGAACATATGAGTGGCTTCATTCCCGGAACGGATTTCAATATTGATTTTCGGGAAATGCAAGGACGCCACCAAGAACTCAAAGCGAAACCGGATCAGCACATCGTGGTGTACTGCCAATCTGGGCACCGCAGCAATCTTGCTGCTGAAACATTAATGGGGTTAGGCTATCAGCATGTTTATAATGTGGATGGAAGTATGAATGCCTGGACAGAAGCCGGGTATCCTATTGAATACCCCAGGTAACGGAGAACGGCCTACTGCAAAGAATGTTAGATTTCCGCCACGGTGGAATAGATTCCGTTAAAGTCCTGATGGGTTTCCCGAAAGACTTCCAAAAGTTGTGGATCAAAATGTGTCGGCTTTGTTCTACCATTTCCGTTTAAGATGATGTCGCATGTCTTTTCATGGGTAAACGCCGGTTTATATGGCCTTTGGCTCCGTAAGGCATCATAAAGATCACACAGCATCACAATTCGTCCGGTTATGGGAATCTGTGTTCCCTTTAAACCTCGTGGATACCCACTTCCATCCCAACGTTCATGGTGAGTCAGGGCGACTTCCTTCGCCATCTCTAGCAAGGGAGAAGTCGAGCCATCCAATAAACTCGCTCCCAAAAGAGGATGCTGCTTAATCGATTGCCATTCTTCTTCGGTCAACGGACCGTGCTTTCCAAGAACGGCATCTGGAACCCCAATTTTTCCCACATCATGCATCGGCGCAACTGCGAATAAACAACGAGCGCGTTGCTGATCCCATCCAATAGCCAAAGCAAGCGATTGTGAGTAATGGCTTAACCGTTCAATATGTGCCCCTGTTTCCTCATCTTTATAGCGCGACGCACGGGCTAGACGAAGAATAGTGTCGGCATAGGCCTGCTCCAATTCGCAATTTTTGAGCTGCTCTGCCTCCAATGAGCGTTTAAGGTCACGGGCGTAGGCCAGCATTTGGGCATGAGCTTTTTCAAGCAGTTGAGTTTTCTGACCTTCCTGCTCCAACATCTGCCTGAGATCTTTGGCATAAGCCATGAGTTGCGAGCGGGCCGCCTGAAGTTTCCCTGTGGCAGATCCTTGAGAAGCTTCCGCCTTTGAGTGCGCCTTAAAAGGAGTAATCCCATCTTCCTTGGGTGTACCCTTACTCATGAGGCAAGTACCTCCCGAACTTTTTGAATCAATGCTAATGGGCTAAAGGGCTTGACCAAATATCCTGCAAGATCAAGGGAAGCCATCTGCTCCCGTGCATCAAGCCCGCCTTTTGCCGTTAACATGACTATTGGAATTCTAGCCGTTTCGGAGTTCAGGCGAAGCTTTTTTACCACCTCACACCCATTTAGACCCGGCATCATCCAATCAAGAATCAACAGGTCGGGAATGTGGGTGAAAACGGCCTCTATGGCCGCGCAACCATCTATCGCAGTGAAAATTCGATACGAGGGGTGTTCAAGAGTAACCTGGACCAACAGCCTAAGATCTTCCTCATCATCGGCAATGAGGATCGTTTTTACGGGACCCACCATGGTGAACATTTCCTCCGGGTTGGCCCGCAAGGGCTCAGGGAATATCTAATCCATCACCGGCATATTCATCCTCCTTGATGACATGATCGTCTTGTTGAGACACAGGTTCAATAACGTTGCATTGCTCAGAATTCCAAATATTATTTTCGACTTTTCTGGCTACGGTAATAAACCCGGAATGGGCAACCATTCGGTGATCGGGTCGAACACTGCGGCCTTTAATATTCCATGTCCGCAACAACGTTTCAAAATTTTGAACCATGGTAAAAACTCGGCTCTGCTCCAACGCTTGTACCGTTTGCATCACCTGCGGCACCGTCGGGACATAACTCAAATACAGGCCACCGTTCCGTAATGCCCGTGCCGCATGCGGAACGACTCGCCAGGGCTCTGGAAGATCCAGCACCACTCGATCAAACATCCAGGAAGACGCCCCTTCCCCAATCTCGATACCTTCATATGCATTCCGAATCTGAAGAAAATGATTAGGTACTTTTCCCATAAACCGTTCGAGGTTTTTCGTGGCCGTAGCCGCAAAATCCTCTCGCATTTCATAGCTCACCACACACCCACGATCCCCCACCGCGCGCAAAAGAGCCATCGTTAATGCCCCAGAGCCCATCCCGGCCTCAAAGACCCTGGCTCCTGGATAAATATCCGCCCACATTGGAATGACCGCCAAATCTTTGGGATATATCACCTGAGCTCCTCGAGGCATTTTCAAGGTATACTCAGCTAACGTTGGATGAACGGCTACCATTAACTTTCCATTGGAAAACTGGACCACTGTCCCATCAGGCTTTCCAATAATGTCATCATGACTAATCCGGTCTCCACTATGCTGAAAGATTTCTCCGGCTTTAAGTGTAACGGCATATGGCCGTTCTTTCTTATCGATTAAATGAACTCGTTCTCCAGCTTGAAAGGTTTTCATAAGGCACGCATTCTAGCAAGGCTTTTCTCCCCTTTGATACCCACCATAATGGTGGAACCTTCTTAATGGAATTAACTCGACAACTAATCGGCATTTCAATGGGATCATTCTTGACACCCTCCCCATTCAGACGTATGATTAAACAACTTCAGTGCTTTACATACCTATCGACACCAAATTCTCCAAATTATTCAAATCCCTAAAATTTGCAAGTGGCTCTTGTGCGAATGGTCTCAACATACAAAAAAACTGAACATCAATTCTGGAACGAATCAGAAACGTTTTCATGACCCCACTCTCGGCTGCTCTTGCGAGAGGAATAGTCGCCAGATGAATACCCTGTTCCTTACCTAATCTACAATGAAACGCCTTTTCACAGTTATCGGGCTTGGGCGCTTCGGCTATAGCGTGGCCCAAGGATTGGTAACCAAAGGATGCGAAGTACTTGCTATTGATAAGGATGAGGAAAAAATCCAGGCGATCAGTGACATTGCGACCTTTGCCGTCCAATGCGATGCGACTGATGAACGAGCGTTAAAAGCAGTCAGTGCGCAAAACGTCGACGTCGCCGTTGTCAGTATCGGTGAAAACATTGAAGCCAGCATTCTTATTGTTCAAACACTCAAGGAAATGGGGGTCAAATCCATTGTGGCGAAAGCCGTGGCACCAATCCAGGGGAAAATATTAATGAACCTAGGAGTCGATGAGGTCATTTACCCTGAACGAGATGCAGCCGTCCGTCTCGCCCACAGACTGGTCTCACCCAGCGTACTCGAATACTTAGAATTGGCTCCAGGATTTAGTGTGGAGGAAGTGTCCGTTTCAGAGAGCTTGTCAGGACTGAGTCTAGAGGATGTTAAGTTGCGCGGAAAGCACAACTTGAATGTGATTGGGATTAAAAAACAAGTTACCAGAATGGTGAAAGGGCGTATGATGAAAGAAGAAATATTTAATTTCACCCCAAAGCCCGATGACGTCATTGAAAAAGGTGATGTATTGGTCATGATTGGCCGAGAAGAAGATTTAGACCGTTTTTGCAATAACGTGTAAGAAAAATAACAGTTCCGTCAATTACCTCTGCACTTTTTACTTCATCACCCCCCTCTCACTTCCTAAATTTTAAGTTTTTGCCCTTTCGCACTATCCAGGGATTGCGATGGATTACCGATTTCTTCAATAGCTAACCTATCTTTCCAAAAGATAGGAATTTTTTACAGATAGCCGCTTTATACTTATGTTTCATATGGTTATCTATTTCACAGAATAAGAAATTCATATCGAACCATTCCTATGGAGGAAATCCAGCGTTTCAAAAAAGGCATTGAGTTGCCTGCCATTGAAAGCTAAACGAGCTGAACCATATCACTGGCTTGCTTTTTGCTTTTGTAACATAATGTAAGACTCACCTTGATGTTGAACAATAAGCTATCGGAAACCTGAACCCCCAGGGGACACTGTCATGAAATACCAAACTGTTTTGGATGAGCCCACAGAAACCGAACTCGCTACCATAAAAACTGAAGAGATCAAACCTTCAATCAGGGGTGGCGGACCACCCCTCGAATCATTATATTTCCGATCATTTGGCAGCAGACCTCTTCTCAACAAAGATTCCGAGATCGAATTAGCGAAGGAGATAGATCAAGCCTCTAGAGCCATCAGGGTCATTATTAAGCAGAGCCTTCATCTCACACAGCCATTAAAGAAAGAACCAGAGAAAGAAGAGACAATTGCTCTACTCAAGGAGACCTTTGCCTTAAGTGGTTTTTCCGCCCCCGCAATCGAAAACTTGAAATCCGTTCTGGTGACCTTAGGCCAAACATATCCCTCTATTTCCTCATCTCTTGAGGATCTCAGCCAACAACTTCAAAAAGCGAAAATGCAACTAGAAAAAGCTAAGTCCGAACTCGTTCAGCGAAATCTTCGCCTGGTTGTGGACATCGCGAAACGATATACGGGCCATGGACTGGCCTTTTTGGACTTAGTCCAAGAGGGGAATATTGGGCTCATGAAAGCGGCAGAACGATTTCAATATCGCAAAGGGTTTAAGTTCAGCACCTATGCCACATGGTGGATTCGACAAGGGATTACGCGATCACTCGCCGACCAATCTAGAACCATTCGCGTCCCGGTTCATTTAAATGAAATCTCCAATAAGATTGCTCGTGCCTCCAAACGGTTGACACAACAGTATGCCCGCCCAGTTCAGTTGGATGACATTGGAGAAGCACTCAAACTGAGTGTGGAAAAAGTTCATGACACCATTCAAGCCTTTCAGGATCCTATATCGTTAGAAACTCCGGTTGGGGATGGAGAAACCTTTCTCACAGACTTCATTCCAGATATGGGAACTTTGACGCCCGATGGACCTGTCTCACGCCAAGAAACAAATCAACAGGTCGAACGGATTTTGGATTCCCTGACTCCAAGGGAACAAACGGTGATCCGCCTTCGCTTTGGCATTGGCCAGGACGAACCCTGGACCCTTGAAGAAGTCGGGCAAAGCATGTCGGTTACCCGGGAACGCGTCCGCCAAATTGAAGCCAAAGCCCTTCAAAAATTGAAGGAGCCCGCTATGAAGGATATGCTATCTACCATTAAGTAGAAAATTGCTGCATTCCTTCCCGAATCAATCCTTGCATTCAATAATTTCTTATAGGTGGATTTGCCCTTTCTGACCCAGGACTTGTCAATCCGCCAATCACCGTCTTAACATAGGGCTATTCGGGTTTAATTTCATCTATGTAAAGACCAACTCCCTTGTTGCCATCCGACTCTATTTTCAAACTTCGACAAGAATTCAGGGGCCATCTTGAAGAATTCTACACCCATCTGAATCTGGCTCCTCCATATCACAGCATTGAAAAAGCGGTTCAACATTTCTCCAATACACTCAGAACAAAACCTGAGGAATTCTCCCAGAAATTGTTACAGGATGCCTCAAAAAAGTGGACCGTATTTCAGGACATTTTCTTAGCCTCTGGCTTACATAGAAAGCATCGAGGAATCATTAAACAATTAGCTCTCTCCCATTATTCTCCTTATAGGGATCTAGCTGATTCACCTGAATCGCGCCGGTTCCTACAAATTTTCTTAACAAATTCGCAGGAATCCACGTCTAAGTGAGTCCGCCATCTACCTCACTCAGCCCAATTCTTCCCCTTAGCCAACCAGTAAGATCCAATTAGTGAAAAAAGTATACATTTGTTTGGTTTCTGCAACACTCGGAAACCAAAAGACCTTTTTTCAACTATAAATATTGCCTTTCGCCAGAATATTAAGTAGTACAAATTTTGCAAGACAAAAGTTAAGGCTTAATACCTCATGCGTCATCAACAAACCCTCGAAACCTCATCATTCTTATCTGGCATTGGCTTGCATTCTGGTAATCCTGGTTCAATTGCCATTCACCCGGCCCCGGTGAACACCGGGGTGGTCTTTGTGAAGCATATAGCCGATCAAATCCAGTCATGCCCAGCTAACATTACCTTTTTAGGCCAAACAGATCATTGCACCACACTTCAAGTCGGTGAATTTGACATACAGACGGTTGAGCACGTGTTAAGTGCACTAGCTGGCCTGGAAGTCGATAATGCCTATGTGGAGTTGCTTGGCAGTGAAATTCCTGCAGCAGACGGAAGTTCCACTCCATTTGTCGACATGATTTACCAAAGCGGTGTTCTCATCCAGGAAGAACCACGCAAATACCTTAAAATTGTTCAACCAATTACCGTGGAAGATGGTCCCCGATCAATCAGTGTTCTCCCCTCTGCCCTCCCCCAAATAACCTATTTCATTGATTTTCCTCATCCCCTTATTCAACAACAAGAATATCACCATTTTTGCACACCCCATGAGTATGGCAAAAATATTGCCGGAGCCCGAACATTCGCCTTTCAAAAAGAAGTCGAATTTTTATGGTCACGAGGATTGGGGCTCGGTGGTTCACTACACAATACGGTCGTCTTCGCTGAAACAGGACTGGTAAATGATGATGACTTGCGCTTTTCAGACGAATGCGTTCGACATAAAGTGCTCGACCTTATTGGCGATTTGTCCTTATTAGGAATCCCCGTTATTGGTCATTTCATTGCAAAATGCGCCGGGCACGCACTCCATACTCAATTGGTCCAAGCCATCATCCATAATCCTGACAAATGGATCATGTTAAATGCTGGGGAAACCGGAAAGGGTGGCATCCTCAACGAAAAGTCCTCCTTCAATTCAACAATATGCCTACCTGAACTCCAACCTGCCTTTCACGCACTCTGACACCCCTCACTCCTTTCCCACTGTGTGCCCTCAACACCTTCTGCGTTCGCTTTCTGTCCAGCAAAAACAAGGGAAAAATGCTTTTTTTGTTGTCTTCATTCCCTACGCGTGATAGCGTCTGACATAATTATGAGTCTCCAATCATTGGTCCAACCTTATCCTCCAAGCAGGCTCAGATTACTTTTTATAATTTTCCTGTGCCTTTTCCCATGGACACCCGTCTTAAGTGCTACACCAATAGAAAATGATCCCAAAGGATTCTATGGTAGCCTCTGGGGCCATTCTCTCCAGGATCGCTCGGACCTAAAAGAAATCGATTCAATTGATTCCATGCATATCTATACGATAAAACGCGGTGCACCCATGCTCGGATCCATTGAGTTGGAATCCGTCAAACTTTATACCTTAGATGGAAAGTATGCTCGGGCCCTCTT
>JAUIKP010000045.1 GCA_030430725.1 Nitrospiria bacterium | reverse complement strand
ACTGATATCCTGTAGGCCAATTTCTTTAAACCAGAGGATGTAGGATTCAGGTGATGAGGCAGGGGATTTCATACCCATGACGTTCCTTTTTTATATTGGAAAACCAGTAAAGAGGCATTCCCCTTAATACACATCATAAGGGTCGAAGGCGGTCATTGCCGTCCCCGGGGCCTGCCGACCGGGAAGAGAAAGGGTTCTCCCGCAATTTGGACAGGTGAATTGTTCAACCTGTGTTTCGTTCGAATAGTGGCTGCTGGCCATCACCTGAGGGGGCCATGTGCAGTGACAGAGTTGAAAGCCCAGAGATTGCCCCATGGCCGCATGACCAACCTGGATTGTCCGTTCGGCTTCTTCAATCTTTTGTTGTATGGCTTTTCGTGGTTCCCCTGCCGGCAGTTGATCGTTTGCGGAATGGACCAGGGCAATCGCCTCCTTTAAGGTGGTTAACCCTTTTGTGAAGGCTTCCAAGACCTGGAGAAGACTCTGTTCCCGTTGTGCGTGATCCATAACAAATTCCCCTTGTGTGGATGCTTGTGTTGATGAACGATGCAGACGGCACGTCCTGGTTTTAGTCGTGTGATTATCCCTTAATACAAATTAACGGGCGCATTTTCGCTGCCTTGCGGGCCAGGTGCGCCTGTTCAGCCGCATCGACCACGGCGGAGACGTCTTTATAGGCCCCCGGTGCTTCTTCGGCGACCCCCCGCGCGGAAGGACTTCGGATGAAGATCCCGTGAGCCGCTAATTCTTGAATCACCCTCTGACCTTTCCATTGGCGGGTGGCTTGATGCCGACTCATACTGCGTCCTGCTCCATGGCAGGCAGATCCATAGGCCAGAGCCATGCCTTCTTTCGTTCCGACCAGAAGGTAGGAGGCTGTTCCCATGGTGCCACCGATAAGGACCGGTTGACCGAAGGCCTGGAGGTCGGCAGGGATGGAAGCATGTCCCGGACCAAACGCACGCGTGGCACCTTTCCGATGGACAAAGAGGCGCCGACTCCGGCCGCCGATCTGGTGTTCCTCCATTTTGCACGTGTTGTGTGATACATCGTAGAGTAGCGGGAGGGACGTCTGAGGAAAGATTTCCGAAAAGGCTTGACGCACCAAATGCGTGACGATTTCCCTGTTGGCTAAGGCGCAATTCATCGCCGCCCGCATCGCCCCTAAATACTCCTGCCCCAAGGGGGAGTCGATCGGAGCACAGGCCAGTTCCCGGTCCGGCAACGTAATGCCATACCGGCTTGCCGCCTCGACCATTTTCTTGAGGTATTCTGTCCCGATTTGATGCCCAAGCCCTCGAGATCCGCAATGAATGCTGACCAGGATATCCCCGGTATGGATACCGAGTTTTTCCGACAAGGGATCGTGATAGGTTTCCACGACCTCCTGAATTTCCAAATAATGATTCCCTGATCCTAACGTGCCCATTTCGTCCTGCTGGCGCTTCTTGGCGTGATCAGATACGCATCCAGGTTTGGCTCCGGCCATGCAGCCGTGTTCTTCAATGCGGGATAAATCTTTTACGGTCCCGTAGCCTTGTTGGACCGCCCATTGGGCGCCTCCGGCAAGCATGTTATCCATTTCCTTGGATTTCAGATGCAATCGACCGGTACTTCCCACGCCGGCAGGCACCTGCGCAAATAAGAGGTCGGCAAGTTTTTCTTTCACGGGAGTGATATCGTCCGTACGTAAACCCGTATAGAGGGCCCGTACGCCGCAGGAAATATCAAATCCCACACCGCCGGCAGAAACCACTCCGTTCTGTTGGGGATCGAAGGCGGCGACTCCGCCTATCGGAAATCCATAACCCCAGTGGGCATCAGGCATGGCAAACGAGGCTTGGACAATTCCCGGGAGTGTGGCCACGTTGACGACCTGCTCATAGACCTTGAGATCCATGTCCCGAACAAGTGACTCATCCGCATATATAATTCCCGGCACGCGCATCGTCCCCTTTTGAGGAATGTGCCACTCATACGCAGACACTCGGGATAGGAGGTTCAGGTCCATACGGTTTGTCGCAGGAAAGAAGTGTGAAACAATGAGTATGCTGTCAGAGCCGGCTGATGATGCATGTGATGTTCAACTCACGGGATTAGACATCCACGACACATTGGGCCACCCAGCCGTTTCCCTCAATCTGCCGGACAGCCAACTCGGTATAGGTGGCCCCTTTTATTTCTACGGCTGGTTCATGTTTGCTACGATCGACTGGTTCTCCATGGGCAATGGCTGAAAGGTGATGATCTGTGATGGTGACGTCGAACCGGCCAAAAATCACATGCCCGCACGCCATTTCATAGATGAGGGCATTCAACCAATCGACCAGTAACAGCTCATCATCCGGCGCGTCGCAGGTGAAATGGCGTTCCATCTGAGGGTCTACCTGTTGGGGATCCGTTATCACTGCGGTCAGTGCTAACGCCGCCTGTTCAAAGGCTTGAGGTTTGGTGACTCCAAAACCGCGAATCCCCATATCCGCCTCATGGGGAAAATGCTCCCATCCTGTTGAAGATTCAAGATGGTCCATTCGTGTCATAACCCGTGGTCACCCTGAACTACTCCTGAAGGCTAGGTGCCCGGGTTGACGAGACCACGGCTCAACCAGATCCTTCCGTAGACCTTACCCTGAACCCTTCGACTGCGTGCAGTACACATTTGCCGAAGGGTTCAGGGTAAAACGTGGGAATCTTTCTGCTTGGCTTTTCTGTCTAATCCAGCAGGAAAGATATGTTCGCGTTAATTCGATATTGGGTGATCTTGTTATTTTCCACTTTGGCTTCCATGTCCTTGATGTAAATCGATTTAATGCCGTGCACGCTTTTGGCTGCTTTGGTCACGGCGTACGAAGCCGCATCCTCCCAACTCTTATCTGATTCTGCTAACACTTCGATCACTTTTAACATGTCTGACATGGCTGAATCTCCTTACTATGAAAATGAATGATACACCACTGACCTGGAGACAGTGGTCGCGATGTTATCCGTGCCTCACTGTTGAAGGAGGAAGGTGTTTGGCGATGGGATTAAAGGGAGCAAGGAATCTGATATATCGCAACACATCCCAGCGCTCATCTTCCGTCAGACGCTCTGACCATCCATGCATAGGAGAAAAGACGGCTCCATAGGTGATCACATTCATTAATTCCCAATCCGTTTTTGATCGTGATTCCAACGAGTGAAAATTCGCGGGCTGCACCAACAGGAATTGGGTGTCAGGTCCATCACCGGTTCCTTTTTCTCCGTGACAATTCGCGCAATGCTTTTCGAACAGGATTTTCCCATTCTGAGGGTTGCCTGGAACTTCTTGACTGTACGCCAGAATGGGCCATGCCATGATGAGGAGAATGCCGAGAATTCCACGGTAATTGTGTTGTTGACGCATCATGTCCTCCTGCTCGCTTATCTTAGGGATGGGTTTACGTGTCATCTCCGGACGGTCAGAAGCTTCATCCTCGTTCTTATGGTTCCTGAATAGATTCCAGATATGACAACAGTTGCCAGATCCGCCCTCGTACTTGGTCGGCCCACTCCGTTTCAATCGAGACCTCATCATCCGGTATCCGGAACCATATTCCAAACACCGGCATATCACGCGTGCCATGACTCGGAATGTGATTGCGTCCATCGATCGTGCGGTACGCGTGCCAAAAGGGGAATGACCCGCCATGTTTGGCTGATAACCTGGTCAGATTCGCTGGCTTGGGCTCCAAAGATTCGGAAAGTGGACCGTCCCCCCTGGCCTGGGACCCATGACAGGATACGCAGAATTTTTGAAAGAGCTGCCTCCCTCCGGCTATGACATCCTGTTCCTGAGCCCATCCCGAATTCATTCCCATGATCAGAATCAGCAAGGCGAGGCCCCCATTCCGTAGGAAAAGACTAAGCAAATAATTCATTGGATATCCTTTGGGTGATTGAAACCATTCAGGCGACCTCATGGGCATGTTTGGAGGAGGATTTGTATCGGCAACCATTCCGATTGGATAGGGTTTGCGAATCAAAGATTTCTCCACAATTTAGACACCGCCATTCATGTACCCAGATAGTCTCGTTCGCTCCCTCCTGATTCAGACAGGCATCAATAACCATCAACCCATGACAGCGAGGACATTCCATCAGTTCACCTCTGCAGGCCTGGTGTTGTTAAAGAGAAAGAATACATGAGTGGATTGTTCAATGTGAGTCCTTCAACCTACAGGTTTGTGTCAGAATTCCGTTTCGGTTCCATCACAACTGAGAGCACTTTCAAGCTGTGTGCCAAGTACGGATTTGAGGTCCTTACGCCGACGGTTTCAGGAGAGTGGTTTGGAAAGAGTGAATCGTATTGTGTTGAAAAAGTGAAGAAACGTTGAAGATCTAGGAGGAAAACGGTCAGGAAATATTGGCTAAAAGATCTGGACGTGATTGAAAAATGGAAAGTGACAATGAAAAGTGTGACATGGACACCCAAAGAAAGTGTGGCATCTTTCCCCACATCTGCAGAATGTGTCGTCCCAGTCTTCCTCAATCGAAAGATATCCCCATGTGACGAATGATTGGCTTCCGTCTCTCAGTAGTAATTGAGGAAGTCAATCTTTTATCTTCCTCATCCCGGCTGCCGTGAGGGGGAGTCATCTGGATGGGCAGTCAACACAGACTTGTCTTCGCGCGAAAACGTTGACTCAGCAACTCCTGACCTTTGCCAAGGGCGGGGAACCGATTAAAACTTCCATCCCGGTGGAAGAATGGCGGCTTAAACAAGGCCCGCGAAATCCAAGGACAACTCGAAACTCCGGCGAGGGAACACACTTTTATAAGGAAGGCGGTTTCTCTGAATTTCGTCAAGACACCTTCTACCGCATCACGATCCATTGCCAACTTTCCAGGCCCGCTCAAGATTTTCCTAATTCTTCGAAGAGTGTTGGAGCGCCCCTCAGCTTTTCCGATTATTGGGTATTGGCCTTGGATTGTTGTATGGTGAACTCAACCCGTCATGCTTGTGGCCATGAAATTGTGATGGAAGACAACTCCCTACCATTTTAAAGTCGAAGGGTTAGCCCATAAAGAGAACGCAATGAGTTCAAAACATACACCATCGACCGGGAAGAATATTTTACGGCAAAAGGCCGAAACGGCTCTTCAGGTGACACGCGCCCAGGTGAAGAAGATGACGCTTGAGGAAGTGCAGCGCCTTGTGCATGAACTCCAAGTGCATCAGAACGAACTGGAGATGCAAAATGAAGAACTTCGTCGGACTCAGGCTGATCTTGGGCTGGCACGTGATCGGTATGCCACCCTCTTTGATTTTACACCGGCGGGATACGTCACGCTCGATGGGACCGGCCGGATTCTGGAGACCAATTTGACCTTCTGCCATGTACTGGGACTGCCACGGCGGACCCTCATTCACAAGAGGTTTGAAGAATATGTGGAACCGGAGGACCAGGGGAGGTTTCGTCTGTATCTGGAAACGCTGAAAAAAAAGGCCGGCACTCAGCCTTCCGATATTCTGACCCTGCGGCATGGTGCGAGCATCCATCGAGTCCGGTTGGAAGGATGCTTGGAGAGCATGGAGCCATTGGGTCTGGCAACTAGGTTCCGAATTGCGGTCGAAGATGTGACGATGCTGGAGCGAATGGAAGACGTGCAGAAATCACAAGAGGCCTTGATGTCGGTGGTCATGAATGGTGTGATGGATGCGATCATGGCCACCGATGAGGATGAACGGATTGTGCTGTTTAACGAGGCCGCCGAGACGATGTTTCGCTGTCCTGCTTCGAGCGCCCTCGGGCATTCGATTAGCCGGTTTATTCCTGAACGGTTTCGGGAAGCGCATCATAACCACCATCGCCAATTCGGTCAAAATCCAGAGGCTACCAGGCGGATGGATGCGTCGAGAGAGGTTTTTGGACTACGAGCTGACGGGGAAGAATTTCCTATCGAAGCGTCCCTTTCACAAGTGGAATTGCAAGAACATAGCAAAGGCAGGGCCAGAAAATTATTCATTGTGGTGTTGCGGGATGTTACCGAACGTCGACAAGCACGGGATGAGATTAAGAAAGAGCAGGAATTTATTACGGCAATTTTAGATACCACTGCCGCATTAATTGTGGTCACGGACTCACAGGGAAACATCGTCCGGTTCAATCGTGCCTGTGAAATGCTGACAGGTTTTTCTTCTGAAGAAATCCAGAATAAGCCTTTTTGGGAAACCGTGCTGCCACCGGGTAGCGTGGAAGAGGTCAAGGCGTATTTTCAAGCATTTCTCCAAGGTCAAGCCCCGAACATTCATGAGAATTTCTGGATCACCAAACAGAAGCAACTGCGCTGGATTGCCTGGTCTAATGCCCTGCTGTGGGATAAACACGGTGAGGTGAAATACCTGATTGCGTCCGGCATTGATCGCACCAGGCAACGGGCTGCGCAGGAGGCTCTGGAGAAAGAGCGAAGGTTTGTCAGCCAGGTGCTGGACACGACAGGCGCCCTCGTGGTGATTCTGGACCCGCATTTGCGGATTCTTCGCATCAACCGGGCCTGTGAACAGACTGTGAGGGACTCTTTCCAAGACTTAAAGGGACAACCGTTTGTGAACCTTTTTGTCATTTCAGGGGAGGACGATCAAGGAACCAGGGAAATTATCGATTCTTGCCAGGCGGGACGGCTGCCTCCCTTGTTTGAATCAGCCCTCGTGAACCAATCGCGTCAACCGACTTGGATTCATTGGGAAACCACTGCCATCCCTGATGAAAAAGGTAAAGTGAAATTTTTTATTGCGACAGGAACGGATATTACCGCCCGCAAGAAGGCAGAACAGCTGCTTCAACAGAGCAAAGAGCAGCTTCAGGCAATTCTTGATCATAGTCCGATCTCCATATGGCTCAAAGATCTTGAGGGTCGGTATCTGAAGGTCAATCGGCAGTTCGAAAAAAATACGGGTCTGTCCGAGAAGGAGATTTTGGGCAAAACTGATACAGAAATTTTTCCCTTCGACCGGGCTTCGCGATTTCGGGAAATTGACCAAACCATTCTTCAAACCGGGCAGGCCCATGAATCCGATGAAATATCGGATCGTGCTGATGGAAAGCACACCGAACATGTGTTTAAATTTTTGTTGACGACTCCCACAGGAAAACCTTATGCACTCTGTGGAATTTCCACGGATATTACCCAAAGAAAACAAGCGGAAATCATTCTTCAGGAAGCCTCTCAGCGCCTGGAAATTCAACAGCAGGAGCTTCGCTCATTGGCTGCCCGACTCTTGACGGCGCAGGAGGAGGAGCGTCGGCGTATTTCCCGTGATCTGCACGATGATGTGAATCAACGGCTTGCGCTTCTGAGTTTGAAGCTGCAAGCTGCGCGTGACGGCCTGTCGGATGCGCACCTCGTTACGCCAATGATCCAGGAGCTCTTTGAAAGCGTCGCCAATCTGTCCGATGATGTTCGGCATTTAGCTTACCAATATCACCCGTCGATTCTCGATGATCTGGGTTTGGGACCGGCTCTTCGTTCGTTATGCGAAGACTTTACGAAGTGGAAAGGGGTGTCCGTTACGCAAGAGGTGACTGAGGAGGCACGAACATTCTCTCAGGCCGTGGCCACGTGTCTGTACCGGATAGCACAGGAGAGCTTGCAAAATGTTTCAAGGCATGCTCAGGCCACGGCCGTCCATCTCGTTTTGAGAAAGGACGGGCAGGACATTATTCTCTCCATTCACGACAATGGAGTGGGATTTGAGGTGGACGGACTTCTTTCCCACGGCTTGGGATTTGTCAACATGAGAGAGCGGGCTCGTCTGGTGGGTGGGATCTTGTCGGTGGAGAGTCAGCCTGGCCGTGGCACCACCGTGACGGTCTCAATACCGGGCCGCGACCAAACATGATTGCTGGGGGGCAAAGATCGGCTCGTAACCCCAGGTGTCAGCATAGTTGGATTCCCCGTTCCTTATGGTTACCTTTCAATGACCGGTTGCCGGGAATGAGGGGCAGGTGATGAAGTTGGAAGGGCAGGGCAGGGAAAGGGGCAGGAATGTCTTTATGGTCAAGGTGATGGCCGCTCATCAATAGCATAGGACAAGATCCCTGGTGACTCGAACTCGAGTATTATTAGCCGATGACCATGCATTGGTTCTGGAAGGTCTGGCGAAACTGGTCACGGACGATTGTGACCTTGTCGGGAAAGTAGAGGATGGACGGGCCCTTCTACAGGCTGCCCGGAAGCTGGAACCGGATGTGATCGTCCTTGATATTTCAATGCCCAAATTGAATGGCTTGGATGCCGGGCGTCAACTCAAAAAGTTGCTTCCGTCAATCAAGCTGATTTTTCTGACCATGCATGCGGATCCTTTGTATGCGAAGGAAGCCTTTCAAATCGGGGCGTCCGGTTTTCTTTTAAAGCGTTCCGCGGCTTCAGAGTTAATGCAAGCGATCCATGCGGTGATGAAAGGGCAGTACTATGTGACTCCGGCCATTGCCAAAGATTTTCTGGGTACCCTTACTCATGAAATGGCGGCTCCTAAAGCTGAGGATCATTCTCTAACGCCACGGCAGCGGGAAGTGCTTCAACTCATCGCCGAAGGTCACAGTACCAAAGAGATTGCGACGATGTTGCATGTATCCCCAAAAACCATTGAATTTCATCGAGCCAAAATAATCCGGGAGTTGAATTGTCAAAGCACGGCGGAATTAACAAGGTATGCCATTACCCATGGTCTCGTGTCTCCGGAATAACAGAGTGGCGAATGATTTTGGCCAGGGATGTTTCTGTCGGGAACTAGGGATTTCCCTGGTGTCGATTTGTTCGCGCTTGTATATAATACCTCCCACCTAAGCGCGTAAAATTGTTCAGGAGGATCAAGATGCCGGTGCCGCTCTCACCTCCTTATTCGAGCTCATGTGCAGGGAAATCCTCAAGGAACCTTCCCCGTATTGTGTTGGCGGATGATCATCCCATGGTTCTGGAAGGGGTGGCAAGGCTTGTGGAGGAGTTCGCTGAGGTCGTGGGAAAGGTGGAAGATGGACGAGCGTTACTCCATATCGCTCCACATCTGAACCCGGATGTGGTGGTGATGGATATTTCCATGCCGAGTTTAAACGGTCTGGAGTCCGCTCGCCATCTCCAAAAACTTATTCCTCACTGTAAAATTATTTTTCTGACGATGCATGGAGATTCCTCCTATATTACCGCGGCGTTCGAGGCCGGGGCTTCCGGCTATCTATTAAAACGGTCTGCCGGATCGGAACTCAAGCAGGCTGTGCAAACGGTGTTGGCCGGCCACACGTATGTTACCCCATTAGTTTTGCGAAGGGATATTTCCCCTCCGAACTCACAAGGAATGGGGAGACCGATTTTGAGCCAGCTTACCCCTCGTCAACGGGAAGTCTTGCAGCTGATTGCGGAGGGGCATTCCATCAAAGCCATAGCCAGCCTACTCAATATTTCCACCAAGACGGTGGAATTTCATAAAGCCAAGGTCATAGAAACGTTAAGGATGCATACCATTCCAGAGTTGACCCAATTTGCGGTTGCTCATGGCCTGGTTGAGAAGTAGACGATTCCGATCATCTCTCCCCCCTTCATCTCTAGGATGTTTTCCGGAAAGAACTAGGGATTTCCCTAGTTCTTTTTTTTGCCTCGATTCGGTAGGTTCCTCTCAGCGTCGCGGCACAATCCCCCGTAATTCTGATGGTTTCATGGTTGAAACCATAGTGAAAGTGAGGTCCTCGGATGAACCACCTTTTTCCCTCTTCTCCGTTGGCGGAAGATTTGATGGACACCGCAGCCGTTCCTCTTCGACCCGGCCGCTTTGAGAACGGTCTGGTTTTGCAATTTCTTTCCGGTCAATACAGCGGATGGCCGGTGGTCGATTCCACTGGAGAAATTTTGGGGGTCGTGACCGAACTCCGTCTGTTACAAGCCTGTGCACGCGTGAATTCCCTGGATGAACTTAGGGTCGAGGACACGATGATTACCCCGGTATATGTGTTTGAGCAGGATCCGCTCGATGTCGTGATGACGGGGATGGTTCACAGCCAAGTTCTGAGGATGCCTGTGGTTCGTGATCGGCAGCTTGTCGGAGTCATTTCCCGGAGAGATGTCTTACGGCATAGCCTCTCGTTATCTTCGCCTACCTCCCAATTCGTGTTTTCCTGTGCCTGGTGCGAACGGGTTCACGATCCCTCCTCTGAGGGGCTTGCCGGAACAGATGACTGGCAGGTTTTGGATGCATATTTGTCAAGCCATCAACTCACATTCTCCGATATCGAGCCTACACAAACCTATTGCCCTTCCTGTCTGGAAATTCTTCAAGCGCTCCAAGCCACATCGCGGGGTGTGTCGCGTGCCGGGACCGAGGCCCTGGAAGTCCGTCCCTGTTTGTTGGTGGTCGATGATGATCCTTCCATCTCCCGGTTGTTGGATCAGGCCCTTCAGGAATGGGGATATGAAGTGCTTATTGCGAGAAATGGGCGGGAGGGCCTGGATCTGTTGGACGGCCGTTGCGTGGATGGAATTGTACTGGATCTGCACATGCCCATTATGGATGGGCGGACCATGTTGGATGAACTGCGATGGTTGGGACATCAGATGCCGGTGCTGATGATGTCGGGCGGGGCCGAGGAGCGATTGCTCCGGCGGATGTTGCAGGAAGGCGCTCAAGGATTTTTCCTCAAACCGGTTCATTTGGCCACTGTTCAACAAGTCTGCCATAAGATCTTTCAAAACGATGAGGTCAAGGTAGAGGCCTCCTCTCGTTTCCATGTGGCTTGATGAAAGACGGAATGCCGGTTAGAGCTGATGGATTGTCACATGAGGGATTGGGTATTTTTCAGAAAGGGCGGGGCGCATGGATGAACATGAGGCCGGTCGTGTGAATGGAACTCTTGTCGACGGGAGGAGGGGCGTCTGCGCCCATCAACGTCTCCTGGACGAACATGTCAATCATCAAGGCGAGAAAACAGGGAGTCTTGTCTGTCGGGAATGTGGTGAGGTCATTCATAAACCGGTGGAAGCATGAAATCGGTTGAGATGCAGGTCATCCCCTGGGTCCTATAGAAGAAAGGTAAAGGTCTGTGACGCTTCGTATGCTTCTCGACGTTGCATGTGCCAAAGATAAGCGTGCGCTGTGTTGGTCGCAACAGACCACCTGGCTGTTTTGAACGATTTGATATGTCTTCATCCATGAGCGTTCAATTCGGTTTGATCGTCGCAGGAAGGAGCACGTCCGTTTTCTGCTCATCTGTCTTGAAATGATATCGAGCTGAACTGATATCAAGGCCATACAAGGCGGAGGTTGATTCAATGAAAAACATTTCATGCATGTTCGACAAACAGGCAGAAATGCAATGTCTGCCGGTTTCTGTCGATGAAAATCAGGACAGGATACCTGATGGTTCGCTGAAGACCAAGATTGACCATCGTGCCCATGAGATCTCCCAGCGGGGAGGTGAGCATAGTGGCCCGAGTTTAGCCAGTTGGTTGAAAGCCGCAAGGGAGATTTTGTCCGAGGATTCTGAAAGGCCCCAGTTGCCTGCTTAAAGCCTGTTTGTTTGGCTCGACAGTTGTAATCGGGTCCTTATCCCCACGCCGAAAATCTGACATAGTTAATGAAGAATCCTTTTTTTACTCTCCCCCGAAGAGGTGTCTTCGCTCACGACGGGGGGATGACTGAGGAAGAGGCATCGACTCGGTATTTTGATTCGGACATCCATCAGAATCCTAGCAGAACCCTAGGGAAATTTTCTTGGCATTCTAGGAAAATCCCTAGTATCCGTCTCATTTCTTTCTCGATATACAAGACCGCGTAAGTATATTCATAGCTTTTATACAATTTTTTCGTGCAAAGGAAGGAGTTCCGCCCTATGTCTCAATCCCATGCCTTATGGTCTATAATTCTCGCCGGTGGGGAGGGGGAACGCACGCGTCCCTTTATTCAACGATGGTTAGGCTATCCCAAACCTAAACAGTACTGTACATTCGTGGGAAACCGGTCGATGTTGCAACACACCTTAGACCGGGCGGATTGCCTCGGGGCTCCTCATCAAAAAATCACGGTGGTGGC
>JAUIKP010000044.1 GCA_030430725.1 Nitrospiria bacterium | reverse complement strand
CCTTTAAAAACGTCTTTTTAATACGCTCTTTGAGTTTCCTTGTGTTTTATAATTTGTCTCTTTAATACATCGACGGCTTTATCGGTAGCAGATTCAAAAGTCTTATCTACTTCCTTTACAAAGATCCCCGAAAAGGACAAATTGACCTCCCGTTGGGTGCCGGCCCCCCCATGAGGTGAAATCGACCGAAGGGTTCCTTTGGCCTCAAACGTGATTTCTTGGGGGGGATTACGTGTCCCAACAGGTTCGGTAAGCAACACGGTTCCGGTGATCGGCAAGGTTCCTTCCCACCCGATTCCGACCTCGGGAATTTCTGCTCCACCCAAATTCGTCACTCGGCTAATTTGGCCCTCGACAATCGGAACTTCGACCGTGTCTGGTGGACCTGTCCTGGTTTCATCCCTGTCGCTAAAGTCGATGACCAAATCGATCTGGCCCAGTTGAGTCAACCCCGCGGTCGTTGAGTCTTTGAGCGAATACATGCCGGTCATCTCCACGCGACCGCGACCCATGTGAAATTCACCATAGCCGGGGTTGAATTGATAGCTGGAGATCCGCTGGTAGTTGTCCCGATAGGTAGGGAGGTCATCGGAAGAAAAAAATCCGGTGTTCGTAGGACCAAAATCAAGGTTAATGCAAGACGATAAGAACGCAGAGAGGGCTATAAGCAGGATGATTTTGTGGTTCTGTCGTGTCAAAACTATCTCCTTTACATCATTAATGAATAATTATTTTGGAAGAAAAAAGAATAAATGATTGCTCATCCTATTTCAACGCAACAAAAAAAGAATTGGGTTCCTACCTTGGAATCGTGTTCTAGAAGGACACTCAATAATTTTAACCTGATGTTTTCTATGAATGGAGTTTATGCTGGTGAGCAGGCATACCTCGTATGCCAGCGATGAACGGAGAATTGGTCCAATTGGATGAAGGGGGGCAGAGATGAATATCTCCCCCGAAGAGGTGAAGGACTTCGAAGTTATCGCGAGAAGTCTTGTGTCGGTTTTTAAGGACAGTTCATCTTTTTCTTGATCTTTGGTAGGAAATTTCTTGAGGACCTCACACCTCCGGATGTGAAAGCATTGGGTCACAGAGGAAACTCCCGAAGTGAAAAACTCCGGTTAATTTTGAGTGAGAGATGATCATGCCGGCTTGAAACACTGCCTGAGTCTTGGAGTCCAAGGAGACTTCGTGTCGACCAATGCGTCTAGGAATGTCATATTGCCTCCACCAGATAACGAACGTGGTGGAGTGCTGATACCTGAGAAATGGGAACTCAAGAGACCAGATGAATGAAAGGGTATGTCCGGAAGGATGTAGAGAAATTGGGGAGGGGTGCTCTTTGATATTCAGCGCCTTCTCACGAGTAATTTGGTTTCGTATTGGATGGGTCTAGGTAGATGTCGGGATAAATCTGGTGGGCCGTGTAGGGGGCGAACCTACGGCCCGCTGATTAAGAGTCAGCTGCTCAAGACTTAACGATTTGTCGGAATCCGTGAAGCCTTAGGTCTGGGGTTAGGCCGCTTTTTTGCCTTCTTTCGAGTGCTGTGAGAAGTTTTGGTCGCATCGCTAGCAGTCTCAAGTAATAATCGAAGCGCTCGGTTAACGGACTCGTCGTTGGGAAAGACCTTTGCCAGATCAGAGTCGATGAGCACGAGATTGGTGCCCGCTTTGGCTTTAGAGTAGTACTTCCCCCTCACGCCATCCTTCAATTTTGAAAAATCATATTCTGCACGCATCTCATTTTCGGATCTTTTGGGCATACTGCGTTTTCTCCCTTTTTGTTGCTTTTCGAGCACTAATTATTCTAAGGCTGTCACCTCGAAAACAGTGTGAGACAAATAGAGCACGTTCTTTGTTTGAGACTCCGATAGTGATTTCACGGTTTTCCTCTTCGGAATGGTCTGGGTCATCAAACGTTAGGGCTAAAGGATCAAGAAAAACAGAAGCGGCTTCAGCAAAAGACACGTTGTGTTTTCGAAAGTTGGCGGCAGCTTTGGCCGTGTCCCATTCATATGTCACTGGATTTTCCTAGAGGGAGCAGTAGGCTCAAAGACGTAGTAAGACTGTGTTCACAAAAGGGTTGTTGCCAGGAAAGTATGGTGGGCCGTGTAGGGGTCGAACCTACGGCCCGCTGATTAAGAGTCAGCTGCTCTACCAACTGAGCTAACGGCCCCACCGAGATGAAGAATATTTTTGAGAAAGTATATAGTGCAGAACCATGAATTCCTAGTCGAAGAATTCTACCTCCCCTTGCTCCTCCTTACAAAAGAGGGGGAGCATTTTTTTTTGCCTGTATTTGCCCAGACATTCACAGGTCATGGTGCGCCTGACAGGATTTGAACCTGTGGCCCCTTGCTCCGGAGGCAAGTGCTCTATCCACTGAGCTACAGGCGCAAGATTGTGTTCATGTGCAATTACATCCGGCCTCTAGTTCTTGTGGCCTCTCAGCCATGCGAGAGGAAAAACTGAGGGCTACCGCCCCGGAAAAGTTCAGAAGCTAGCATGGATGTTTAGGTGATGTCTACCTGCCGGAAGCCCTGAATTTATTCGCAGGAGGGAGCCGGTTCCACGGTGGCTTGGTATTGTTCAAAGACCGCGGTGGAAGCTTGGACCAGTTCCGGTGGTTCCCCCAGGACCATGGTTAACAACAGGTCGACATCCTGCGCGGTGAGGCCATTGGAAGGGGCGATGAAACGTTTTCGGGCGATCTGGCGTTCCTCCGGATCATCGGGTTCGTAGTAACCCAATAATTCTCCGGAGTTCACCGCATCCGTTAACCGTTGGGTCCATTGCTCGATGAGTGGCGGTGTCCAGCTTTTTGTGGTCAGGTGATCATGGAAGAGTTCCAATTTGGTCCATAGCACCCAGCCTACAAAGACCGCCCAGGTTTCATTCATGACTTCCCACGTATCCTGATCCGAGAGAAATCGCAGTTCGGTGGCCCCTTTAAGCTGGCGAATAGGGTTAATCCGGACAAAGCGGTAATGACAGGCCATCTGGTTGTTAGCGGCCTCCAAGACCTGCTGGTCTTCCGCAGTCAGCGCTTGTCCATGGTCGGTAGCGTAGAGGTAGTCCAGATAGGCATGCAGGAGTTCATGATAGAGCAGGGCGACATCATGGTGGGTCATCCGTGCCAGATCGGCCAACGCGCCGCCGGCTTCATTAAAGGACAGCCGCAGGTTGAGAATCATGGTGTGATCGTGTGGATGGTATTCTGCGGCGTATGTGCGGAGGTCTTCAAATTTTACCGTGACAAAGTTGGGGTCGATGTGTTTGAGAAACCCAGTTGGCAACCCCAGGGTGTCGGCTTGCTGCAGGAGTGCAGGCCAGGGATGACGAGGGTTAGGACGACTTGAATTGGTGTCCTCGGCAGACCAGGCTTGGCTTGGCATGTTCACACTTATCAGACTGACCAGAATGGCCAGGCCCCACATCCGACCGAAATATGTCACTGGCAGAGTGTGGAAAAAGTTCGCCAACTTCGTTCCCTGCCTTCGCCAGAGCGGCTTCGCGCAGGCAGGTCGCCTTTTGTCATGCTCACGTACTTCCTCGTACGCTCCGCTCGTCAAAATGCCTGCGGCCTTGCTGGACGATCCTTTTTGAACAAGCTGCCACCGCTGATAAGATAATGCGAAATACTGAATAACGTTGAGCATTTTAGAGTTCTTGAGGCTTTTCGACATACTCCTAACAATTACCTCCAGGAATAGGTTTGATCTTCTTCAACTAAACTCCAGGTGTCGAAATAGGATGGCGGGATGTGATCCAGATACCGTGAGGGTTTCGAGAGGACCGACCCGGTCATTTTATCGTACACATTGATGGGGTAGGTGAGGAAGAGGTGATGTTTGGCCCTGGTGACCGCGACGTAGAGGAGGCGGCGCTCTTCTTCCAGTTCTTCGGGGCCCATGAAGGAGTAGGCTGAGGGGAATCGTCCGTCCACCAGCCAGATGACAAAGACACATTGCCATTCTAATCCCTTGGCCGAGTGAATGGTGGAAAGAATCAACCGCTCGTCGTCCTGATCGGGTGCTTCGACGTCCACCACACTTTCATTCGGGGGTTCGAGCGTGAGATCGGCCAGGAAATCGTTGAGACTTTCGTATCGCTCGGCCATGACGGATAAATGTTCAAGGTCTCGAATCCGTTTGGGGTAATCGTCATATTGATCTTTGAGGAGAGGGACATAGTATTCCATCATTTCCCCGAGCAGCACGGCCGGGGTAAGGGGATTTTCCGTTAATTGGTCCAGTGTGGCGGCCAGGTGACGCAATCCGGAGGCGGAGCGGCCGGTGCTGTGCTTCAAGACCTCATACTGGCCATGGGCTTGGAGGATGGCGGCGATCAGATCTTTGGCTTTTTTGGGGCCGACCCCTTCGAGGAGCAAGAGGAGCCGGTTCCAGCTGACCGTGTCCAAAGGATTATGAATGATCCGCAAGTGGGCCATGAGGTCTTTGACATGGGCGGTTTCGATGAATTTGAATCCGCCGCGTTTAATGAACGGGAGGTTTCGCCGGGTGAGTTCCAATTCGAGGTCAAAGGCATGAAAGCTGGAACGGAACAGCACGGCGATCTCATGTAAGGGAGTGCCTTCTTCCCGCAATTCTAGAATTTTTTGAGCGATGAATCGCGATTGGGCATTTTCCCCCATCGCCTCCACGACCGTGGGTGATGGCCCCTCTCCTTTTTGTGTAAAGAGCGTTTTGCTGTATTTTTCCGGTGCCGCTTCGATGAGCTTGTTCGCCAGTTGGAGAATCGGTTGCGTGCTCCGGTAGTTTTCCTCCAATTTGTATATGGTCGCACCCGGGAAAAGGTCGGGAAATTCCATGATGTTGCGGAAGGTGGCCCCACGAAAGGCATAGATGGACTGTGAATCGTCGCCCACCACCATGACATTGTCATGAGTGGCCGCCAGATTACGGACCAGTGAGGCTTGGAGGCGATTGGTGTCTTGATATTCATCCACCAGAATATACCGAAAGATCTGACTAATGGTTTCCCGGGCCTGTTGGTCAATAACCAGGAGTTCAAGGAGTTTGACTAAGAGGTCGTCGTAATCGACCAGTTGCCGTTGACGCTTGGCTGCGTCATAGGCAGCCTGGAGTTTCTGGAGTTCTCCAAGATATTCACCGAAGTGGCTATATTCGTTGATGATAACGTCTTCCAGGCTTTCCAATGTGTTGGCCGTTTTCCCGAATATTTCGGCCAGGGTATGCTTGCGGGGGAATCGTTTGCCGATGTCGTTAAGCCCCAATTGACCACGGAGGAGGCTTAAAAGATCTTCGGAATCTCCCCGATCGAGTATCGTAAACCCTGGTTCCAGTCCGACGGGGCGACCATATCGTCGCAGGAGGATATTGGCCATCGAGTGAAAGGTCCCACCGCCGACCTGTTGGGCGCGGAGTCCAATGAGGAGTCCGACCCGGCTAAGCATTTCCTGTGAGGCTTTTCGGGTAAAGGTCAGAAGTAAAATGGAGCTGGGGACAATGCCCAGGTCGATGAGCCTGGCGACCCGGTACACGAGCGTGCGTGTTTTTCCGCTGCCGGCCCCGGCAATGACGAGGGCCGGCCCCTGCACGGCTTCCACGGCGGCGAGTTGTTGGGGGTTCAATTCTTCCGCGTAATTACGCGATAATTTAGGTGGAGTGGCCTCCTCCAGGGGGCGTTTCAGGACATAGACTTTGGATGGTGGCGACGTGGAATCCATGAATCCATGGGCAGGAATTGACGGGAGCTATACACCCGGGTTTCGTCTTTCGAAGACCTTGGGCCGTGTATAGCATACGTGGTGGTGTGTTGCAACGCGAGCGATTTTAGGCTTGGACAGGTCGCGGGCCCTCGGTTATACTTTACGTAATTACGGAGTTGAACATGGCCAAACCATCTGCAGCGAATTACGAGAGTATCTTGAAGGATCTGGCTCATACGATGATGAGCGTGGCCCGGGAATCGGTCGGCCTGATCAAACGGTCTGACCAACAGCTTGCCATGAAGCTGCAGCGAAAGCAGGAATGGGAAATTTATTTGGAATTCCTGCGTATGCTGTTTAATCTGGTGGATCGGCTGTCTGGATTTTATGTCCCGATTCAGGCCCAAAAGGAATTTATGAATAGCTTGGAAGATTCCGTGGCCCATCAGTTAAAAACGGTCCTGGCCCCCTCCTTGAGCTCCAGTGAAGTGGACGACATGGAGGTGACCCTGTCCGTTGGCCAGGTGGTGGCGGATAGTCGAAAAACCTATGAAAAGTTTAAGTTTGTCGTCACAGACCAAACTAAAGAGCGGGATCAGTATTTCCAGTTTTTTTCGGAGCGCATTGCCTCTAAAGCCGGAGCCCCTGGCAAGCAGGAAATTACCGCTGCGGCATTTTTGTGTGGAACCGCGGTCGTCCCGGCCCTCAAAAGTCTATTTGAAGATGCGACTACACCCAAAGTCGAACCGGCGACATCTGCGGCTCATTCCGTGGCCAAGGAAGAGTCCGTGGCGTCTGTGGCTGCTGAGAAAGGAAGCTCTTCGACACCATCCGGTGCCCCGGAGACAGCCGGGAAAAACCTGATCAAGCTGATCAGCGTGGTGTCCCGCGCACAAGGGGAGGAAGTCGAATCATGGTGGGGGCTGCATCCACAGTTTCGTCGCGACCTTCCTCCCGATGAAGCTAAGGAATTGGCCAAGCACATGAACCGGGCGACCCGGATCGTGGGCGAGCGGTTTGCGGTATTGGCTTCGTTGGCGCAAGCGGGGACGAACCCAAATCAACCTGTTGGGAATGCCTAACCCTCTCTAACTGACTCTTCTGAGTGTTCTCTTTGACCACTTCAACATGTGTCTATGATTGGTGAAGATCCTTCACCATTGGATGATGCCATCTTTTTGTGAGTATATCCTATGAATCAAACTCGTACGTTGACGGAAGAATTTCGTAATCTATCTGAGTTAGCTCAAAATGTGTGGTGGAGTTGGTCTCCTGAAGGCCGGGCCGTCTTTTCTTATATCGACCCCACACTCTGGCGTCTGACCTATCACGATCCCATTAAGCAGTTGCAGAAGATTGCCTCGGATCGGTTAGAGGCTCTTGGGCAAGATGTGGTGTTTCTTTCTCTGTATCGTGAGGCCATGAAGGCGTTTCATGTCTATATGGAGGCCAAAGGGCACTGGTTTGGGCGAACGTATCCTCAGTGGCAGGATCGCACCATTGCCTATTTTTCGGCGGAATTTGGATTGCATCGTTCTGTTCCCCTCTATAGCGGGGGACTGGGGATTCTGGCTGGTGATCATCTCAAAGAGGCGAGTGATCTGGGAGTGCCGCTGGTGGCTGTCGGATTTATGTATAGCCAAGCCTACTTTCGACAGGTCGTGGATACCAATGGTTGGCAGGAGGCCGTGTATGATTCCGTCGATCCGATGATGATGCCGATTGAATTGGCGCGGACACCGACCGGGGATTTGGCAAAGGTTCAAGTCCAATTGGGTTCCCGAATGGTCGCGTGTGTGATCTGGCAGATCCAAGTGGGCCGGGTTTCGCTGTATCTTTTGGATACCGATACACCGGAAAACTCACCAGAGGATCGTCATCTGACTGCCCGGCTCTATGGAGGAGATCATCGCACACGGCTTTGTCAGGAGTTGTTGTTGGGCATCGGCGGTGTTCGAGCGTTACGTACGGTGGGACGTGACCCTCATGTGTGGCATGCCAATGAAGGACATCCGGCTTTTTTTCTAATCGAACGGATCCGGGAACAACTTCATCAAGGGTTATCCTTGTCGGAGGCGGCCGCTCAGGTTCGCCAGAGTACGGTCTTTACAACCCATACGCCCGTTCCTGCCGGGCATGATGTTTTTTCGGTTGACCTGATTCGTGAGCATTGTCAATGGTGGTGGGAAGAGGTCGGACTTAGGCAGGAAGATTTTATGGCGTTGGGGCGTCATCCGGAATTATCAAAGGATCAATTCCATATGACGACATTACCTATCCGCCTGGCCTCATTCATTAATGGCGTGAGCAAGGAACACGAACAGGTTTCCAAAAAAATGTTTCACATTTTGTGGCCGGAACGACCGCTGCAGGATGTACCTATTCACAGCGTCACCAATGGGGTGCATGTCCCCACGTGGATTGCCCAGGAAATGGATGTGTTGTATCAGAAATATCTTGGCTCGGACTGGCGGGAACGGTGTGACGATCCGACCATGTGGCAGCGCATAAAAGAGGTGCCGAATGAGGAAATATGGGAGGTCCGGCAATTTTTGAAACGAAAGTTGTTGACGTTTATCAGACAGCGGGCCCGGATGGGATGGATGGATGGGACGATGGAGCCTATCCAAGTGTTGGCGAGTGGGGCATTTCTTGAGCCGCATTCAATGACCCTGGGCTTTGCCAGGCGATTTGCCTCCTATAAACGGGCCACGTTGTTGTTTTCAGATCTGGACCGGCTGAAACAGATTCTGTTGAATCCATGGCGGCCAGTTCAAATTATCTTTGCTGGAAAATCTCATCCCGCGGACCAAGCCGGCCGTGAACTCATTCATCGTATTTATCAATTTGCCAAAGCACATCATCTGGGTGGCCATATTGCCTTTGTCGAAGATTACGACATGCATGTGGCCAAATATTTGGTGCAAGGGGTCGATGTCTGGCTCAATAATCCCCGCCCGCCGTTGGAGGCAAGCGGGACAAGCGGCCAGAAAGCCGCCTTAAATGGCGTGCCCAATTTGAGTGTGTTAGATGGGTGGTGGAAGGAAGGCTATGATGGAAGCAATGGCTGGGCAGTGCCTCTCCCTGAAGAACCCCTTGGCGATTGGGCCCAGGATGACCTGGATATGGTCGGCCTTTACACTAAACTTGAAAACGAGGTGATTCCGCTGTATTACGACCGTGGGGTTGATGGTATTCCACACGGGTGGTGCACCGTCGTCAAAAATTCTATTCGGACATCGGCTCCAAGGTTCAGTGCCCGTCGTATGCTCAAAGAATATGTGAAGCGTGCCTATACGCCGTTGTTTTCAGAGGCAGGAAAGGCGCGAGGCGAAAAGCTGGCCTGAATCCCTCAGCGTGCTCTATAAGTTTTCGCCTCATGTGCCATAGGCTGACTCTTTGCCGAGAAGGTCATGCATGGTGTATCCCATATCAGAGTTGTACCTTCTGCCATGCAGTGATACCATCGACTTACGTATGGTGCGCTATCCCCTGTCTCATCGGATTCTCCTCAATCGAAATGCGTTTCCCTTCCAGGCTTATTCAGGCAGCAAACAAGGGTCGATGTCTATTCAGCGAAGAGCGGAACGCACTATGAGCGAGCGAGGTCTACTATGAAAGTTTTACGAATATTGATCCTGCTGGGTATTGTATTTGGGTTGGGCTATTACACGGGGCAAAAGCCGGACGAAGTGAAGCAGCGATTGCGGGACCTGTCGGGACAAGTTCTGGAGAATACGATCGGATTTGATCAGAAGACCAACTTGCAGCGACAAATGCTGGCAGCAAAAGATGGCATTTTGGAGGGGCGAGCGCATGCGTTAGACCATCATTTCAAAGAAGCTTCAGGCGAGTTTGAGCGTGCACTTCGCCATTTAGATCAAGCGGTGGAATTGGACCCTCAAGGACCCATGGCTCAAAAAATCCAAATCGTTAAACAGAAGTTTCAAGAGGCCCAGCAAAGTCTGGCCAAAGGCCATAGCCTTCCTCCTCACTTGCTGGATGATCTCCGTCAAGATTTGCAATCCGTTATGCCTTGATCAAGCCGGTTCAATAGCCCGCCCGCCGCCGTTTGTGTTCTTTGTTATTTCACCCCCTCTAATAATTCGGGATTTGTCCGGTTCCCATCGTCTTTTCGATGGGGCCATATGTGGAATTGACGAGTCTGGCGGGAAAGCGTAATAAATTCATCTCATAAAAAGACCCCTCAATTGTCTAGGCAATTGAGGGGTCTGGTATATTCACAACCCTGAATGCTTAAAACAGGATTAAGCCGTGACAGCCTGTTTCTTCCATGCTGCCAACATGCGTTCGATGCGTAAGCGAACCACCAAATCAGGATCTTTCATCAAGGGTTTGATCGCCTCACGGCCACGTGGATCTCCAATTTTTTCTAGTGCGGCTGCCGACGAGAGTCGAATGAACCAGTCGGGGTCTTGCAATCGCTCGATCAATAAATCAACGCTACTGGCATCCTTAATCTCGCCTAGAGCCAGAATGGCCTGTTTTCTAATCACTTCATCTTGATTCTTGAGGCATTCGAGTAATCGTCCAACAGCGGGTTGTCCAAGTTCTGCGAGGGCCCAGGTCGCATCGTCTTTAAATTCATCATTGTGAAGCATCGAAATTAAGGGATCGAGGACTCGTTCATCGTTAATCTTCCCCAATGCTTTGATCACGGATTTTCGCGCATCGTAGTCTCGTATATAGCGGAGTAGCAGGTCCACGGCTGGTGATCCAATCATGGCAATGGCTTCAACTGCGGCCTCCCGAACCTGCCAATCGCCGTCGCGAAGACACCGAACGAGAGGCTCGACACAGCGTTCATCACCCATTTCGCCCAGGGTAATCACTGCTTCGCGTCGGACGACCCATTCTGAGTCATTCAAAAGATCGATTTGGATATCGATTTCATCTTTGACCTGTTCCTCGACCAACTCCTCTTCTTGTTCTGTGTTCTCCTCGGTTTCAGCTGAGGCGACGGTGTCGGCTGTTTCTTCCTCGGCTTCTCCCGTGATCGCTTCGGAGACTTCATCCACCAGTTCGTCTTGAGGCAGGGTTGTTTTGCCTTCTAACGATACAAACTCCTCTGTTTGATCTGAAAATGCATCATCGATATTTTGTTTGTCGTCTTGCATCACTCAATTCCTCCACATTCGCTGCAGGGTCGATCAGCAGAGCATTAGGCCTCTGTCACGACTTTCTTGGATTTTCGGTGTTCCTCGCGCTGTTTGGCAGTTCGGACTTTCCGTTGCACCCGTCGTAAGCGTTTTCGTAATGACCGGATGGTTGAATCTCCCTCAGGATTGTCGCTATCGGCTAGAGATTTGGTGACTTTGGCTTTTAGGGATTTTGCATCCTCCTGAAGTGATCGTCGTTTGGCCATATGATTATACTCTCCTTACACGAAAAATTTGATTGACGAATAGGGGCATGGATTATCTTCTCCCAGATTGAGTCTAGTCAAGGGGTTTGAATGGTGTCAACGGGGAACCCTGATTATTGGGAGAGGGGATCGGTTCTTCTCAAAAAAAACCTCCGCCGGGCTGACCCGGCGGAGGTTTTCATGAAAATAACTATTACTACTTGTACTACTTGCAGAAACTTCTTTCGTACGCAATGATCTTCCACGCCTCTTCTTCGCTGATAGTGGCTGGGACCAAAGGAACCATCCCTGTGCCTGGGCTACCGTTCTTAATGACCCACATGAGTTCGCCATCTTTCCGTTTCTTGTGAAATTTGCAATTGGTGAAATCGCGTGGACCTGGGGTTAAGACCGCCCCTGCCGGACCTTGGCCATCGCCTGCCTTGCCGTGACAGTTGATGCAGGTCCCTTTTCCCTCATACAAAGCTTTCCCTTCCGTCACAATTTCTGCCGGAGCATCTTCGGCTTTTTTGTACAAGGGAGATTTGTCCTTTTTGGCTTCAGCGCGTTTATCAGCGGGAACACGGGCTTTAAGCGGATCCTTTTCCGGTCCCGCAATGGCCATACCGGTTGTCAAAAACATCGCGGCCGTTAAGAAACCAAGCACTTTCATCGAAAACGTCATGTAAGCCTCCTAGGTTAACAGAGTTGATGAGTCCGCAAAAAACCATGGGGATACGAAATGACTTCCCCTTTTTTTCCTCTTTGTAAAGTGGTGTTGCCTGAGCGCCTCTACCCTATTTTCTTAAGTATAGGCTAACTTTAAGCCACACAAACTCCGTCATCATATCAATCAGTTTTTTCGCCTGTCAAGAATGTGAAACAGAGTTGGTGCGGATATAAATAATGCACCCTGAACGGCCTACGCATAAAGGCCAACGGTAATAATTTCAGGGTTCTTTTGGACAGGGAAAAGCGCAAT
>JAUIKP010000043.1 GCA_030430725.1 Nitrospiria bacterium | reverse complement strand
AGATAAGGGATCCGGTCAGAGGTTAAGTCCGGGAATGTCCTCGGGGTATCGAGTCCTTTTGGTCGATGATCATGCTGTGGTTCGACAGGGATTGCGAAGTCTGCTGGATGCCTGGTCCGGCATCGAGGTTGTCGGAGAAGCCGGGGATGGGATAGAGGCCATCCGTCTGACAGAAGTTCTGCAACCGGATGTGGTGGTCATGGATATTAATATGCCAAACATGAATGGTATTGAAGCTACCAGACAGATTCGTCACAACAACCCCACTATTCAGGTGATCGGATTATCGGTTCGTCAGGATAAGGAGACGGCACAAGCCATGCGTGAAGCCGGTGCGGCAGGATATTTGTCCAAAGAATCGGCCGGCCAGGATCTTTTTCGCATGATTACCACGATCGTCCGGGTGCATCCGAAATTCAGCTAAGTTTCAACACCGATTCTGAATCCCGGATATTTCTTCTTCCTACCCGCCAAATTTGTCAACTGACATCTTCGGGGTTTTTCCCTCATGGTACTCCAGACCCTTGCTCTTCACGTTCCAGTCTAAGGAGGCCGCGCAATTGCTGTTTTCCATTGCCATGGTGGTGTTGTCTGTTGGCCTCATGGGCGGTTTGGGAATTGCGGCTGAGGAGGTGGAAAATACCGCCGATGTGACTGGAGATGAGGTTAAAGAGGTTCATGATATCGGTATGGCCGTGGCTATTAAAAACCGGTTGTCCCGGGTCGATCGAAAATCATTTTCCTCAATCGAAGTGGCGGTGAACGATGGCATTGCCACGCTGACCGGGACCGCCGATAGTCTTTGGACGCAACAGCGTGCCATGGAAATCCCCCAGACCATTCGGGGGGTTCGAGGGGTTATTGATCGCATTTCAGTGGGACCAGTCGGCACAACCAACGATTCTGTCCTCAAGAAACAACTTGAATACCTGTTCCTCGACGCTCCTGTGGTGGAACGCGACGACATTCAGGTTGAGGTTCTCAGGGGAGTCGCGACCTTGAAGGGTCAGGTAACCTCACGACAAGAAAAACAGATCGCGCTCAATTCGGCAAAAATGGTCAAAGGCATTCGTGAGGTTCGGGACCTTCTAAAGGTGGCTGATGTTCGAGAGAGGCCGGATTCGATCCTAAAGGAGGAAATCACGCATCGTCTGACATTTGATGTCTGGGTGGTCAACCCCTCCCTTTTGAATGTCCAGGTGGAAAAAGGTCATGCCATCCTGACAGGACAGGTGGGAAGTGTATACGAAAAAGGACGGGTTGCCGAACTGGCGTGGGTTGAAGGGGTCCATGAGGTGGATATCCATGGCATCACCGTCAATTGGATGTCGGCGGATCCGATGATGCGTACTCAGCGTCCCGAGTTCAAGGATCAGGAAGTTTCCGCAGCGATTCAAAAAATGCTGGCTTATGACCGCCGCGTCGCTCCATTCGGGATCAGCGTGACGGTAAAAAATGGGACGGTGACCCTGAAAGGAAGTGTGCCCTTTCTCTCCATCAGACGTGACGCTGAGCGCAATGCGAACCACACTGTGGGGGTGCGATATGTCAACAATCTTATTACCGTCCAGGCCGGCGCGTCTCCCAAGGATGCCGATATTCAGGCACGGTTATTGGCGGCATTTTCCCGGGATCCCGTTCTGGAGCCCTTCACCCTTGGGGCGTTGGTGAAAAAGGGAGCGGCCCAGTTGACGGGGACCGTCGATTCGATTTATGAACGAAATCATGCCGAGAACGTGGCTTCCCGGATTCGAGGCGTGAAGACCCTGACCAATCACATCAGCTTTTCCCTATCCGAGATCGAAAAAACGGACTGGGAAATTCAATTGGATTTCGAAAACCAAGTCTGGTGGAGCCCGTTCTTATCGAACCAGGATATTGTGGCCACGGTGGAAGACGGGACAGCGACCTTGTCCGGATCAGTTCAGCATATGCACCAACGGCTTATAGCCGAACAGCAGGCGTTTGAGGCAGGAGCCTCGAGCGTCCTCAACCGGTTGCAAGTAGGAACATCTCCCGCTTCTTCTGAATATTCAAGCCAACGCATTCATGCCTGACAGCGAAAGTAGGGCTGTCGGGATCATGACCAATCTTATTTTACTCTGACCCACACCCCACATCGTTTCAAGTGTTGAATGCCACGAGAGGACATGAAATCCTCTCCATGGCAGGTTTACGTAATTCACCTCAAGGGTTACAAAGAGTGGCGGGAAAAATCGTGACGCGTAGAATTGACAGAATTTTTTGTAACTTTTTTGTGTGTAATACCTACAAGGAGGACATTGTAATGAAATGCACCATTAGCACCCCCGGCCAACATGTAGTTCTGACGCTCACCGTGGATCTCAGTGTGAATACCCCTAATTTGAGTCGAACGGATTTATTATTGGATCGGGTGGTTCCTTCACCGATTTCCTTACTCATTTTAGATTTAGGTTCCTTGTCGTGTGTGAATTCAATCGGGGTCTGGACCATCTTCCAGATTGTGTTTAAAGCCAGGGAACAAGCGAAGGGTGTGTATCTATTCAATATGCAATCCGCCGTACGCCCATTGTTCAAAGAAGCCGGAATCTTAGAAATGGGCACCGAGATTACCACCACCAGCGAGTTAGGACATGTCCTAACAGGGAATGACCGACCGTCAGGATCAGGTGTAAATGCTGCACACAGGATGAGTTCTCCGGAAGGTCGCTTTGCTCCTGCCGGAATATCGTCGGTGTAGAAAGAACCTCCGGCTTCCGGATGGTCATGCCGGGTGAGCCATTGATCATACGGGTTCGGTTGGGAACGAATTTCGCGGTTCTCCGATCGGTATCATGACCTGTGGCGGTGAAAGATTGAACATCGACACAATGAGGATTGGGACATTGTGTATTACAGTCTTCTGCATACAGATTCAGCACGGGAGAGCATAAGGTTTCGGGCCAAACGTTTTCTTTGAAACTTTGGGGGAAGAGTAAAATCCCTGCACTATTTCCATGACCTGAGATGAAAGACCATTTCTTTCGTGGCTAAAAAAACACCTACTTCCAAGATTGGATCGGTATCCTCATCTTCCCCCTCACCGAAAAAAATCCCAACCGTCAAAAAATCACGGAAGTCCTCAAACAGCCCCAAGGCACCTTCTTCATTGTCTGCACCTTCACCACGTTCTCGGGGGGTGGCGACAGACACCTCCTTCAATTCGTTTCCCATAGTCGGGATCGGTGCCTCGGCCGGAGGGGTTGAGGTATTGTCACGGTTCTTTTCATCGCTTCCTGCCGATAGTGGAATGGGCATTGTGGTGATCCAGCACCTGGCTCCCGATCGCCAAAGCCTCATGTTTGAATTGCTGGCGCGGAAGACCTCGTTGCCGGTTCATGCCGCGGTAGATGAAACCTTGGTCGAGCCCAACCATATTTATCTCATGCCTCCCAACACCCAATTGAGCATCAATAGTGGATTTTTGCGAGTGAACCGTCCGTCACAGGTTCATGGTTTACGAACGCCCATCGATACGTTTTTCCAATCTCTGGCGGAAGATCAGGGTCCATATGCCATCGGGGTCATTCTTTCCGGCGCAGGATCCGATGGAGCCTTCGGCATTCGATCGGTGAAGGAGCATGGCGGGTTAACGATTGCCCAATCGGCGGAAACGGCCCAATTTCCCGGGATGCCGAAGAGTGCCATTTTGACCGGATTGATGGATCATATTTTACCGGTCGATGGCATCGTGGAGGTGCTGGTCCGGCATGCGAAATATTTATACAAATTACGGGGCGGGAAGGGACTGGAGACCCTTCGTGCAGAAGTGTTGAATTATTTAGAGGTGATTTGTTCACATCTGCACCGTCGGACGGGACACGATTTCCGTGGGTACAAACGGAATACGATGTGTCGACGAATTCAACGGCGCATGCAATTTCTGCACATTGTCTCTCCCGCAAAATATGTCAAACGATTACGAGAGGACCCTGAGGAAGTTGATGGACTGTTTAAGGAACTCTTAATCGGTGTCACGCAATTTTTTAGAGATCCGGAAGCGTTTGAGTTTTTCTCCGCCAGGATCGTTCCCAAGATCGTGCAATCCAAACACAACGATGAAGCCATCCGGATCTGGGTACCGGGCTGTGCGACGGGAGAAGAAGCCTATTCGCTCGCGATGATTTTTTATGAATACCTCCATCGGGAACATCTCAACACCCCTATTCAAATCTTCGGGACGGATATCGATGAATCGGCCTTGGAAGTTGCCCGCCGTGGACAATATCCGGAGAGCATTCGGGAGGATGTCCTGCCCGAGCGGCTTTCCTTATTCCTTGAGCAGAACGGTCCTTTCTATCGGATCGTCAAGGTGATTCGTGATATATGTATTTTTTCCTTCCATAATCTTGTCGGCAATCCTCCGTTTTCTCGAATGGACGTCATTTCCTGCCGGAACCTGTTGATCTACATGGAACCCAATCTTCAGAATCAGATGTTTTCCGTATTCCATTACTCCCTCAATCCGGAGGGCTATCTGTTCCTTGGCGCCTCGGAGCATGGGGAAGACCAATCCCGATTCTTTCGCTCCGTGAATACACGCTTTCGGGTGTTTCAACCAAAAGAAATCGTGCCCCCTACGTTCCCCAACTTTCCGATATGGGAGCCGCGCGGCAGCATCCCCGCTCCGAACCCTGCTTTTTCCCCCAAGATTCAGGACCGGTTCACCCAGACCTTCGATCAACTGGTCAGAGAGGAGTACTCCCCCCCTGCAGTGGTCATCGATAAAGAGTGCCATGTGCAATATGTCTCCGGACGGACCGGGACCTATCTGCAGCTTCCCTCCGGTTCCATCAACGTGAATCTGATCAAAATGGTGAGACCGGATTTGCGTATACCGTTACGATCCGGCATTTACAAGGCTGTGAAGACCGGCCAGGAAGTCGTCCAATCCAATATTCAGATGGCTGTGAATCATGGCATGCAATCTGTGGATATTGTTGTTCGTCCTCTTGTTCAGGTCAAGCCATCGTCCGACCTGCTGATGGTGGTGTTCCGTGAGAAGGGCCCAACCCGTAAATCCTCCAAAGTCCCGAAGAGGTCCTCAACCGGCGAGCGACAGACCATTCAGCAATTGGAGCAGGAAATTCAGACCACTAAGGAGAATTTGCAGACGGCCATGGAGGACCTGGAGTTTTCCAATCAGGAATTGACATCTTCCAATCAGGAATTGGTGTCGGTGAATGAGGAACTGCAATCCGCCAATGAAGAACTGCAAACATCCACAGAGGAATTGCAGTCGATTAATGAAGAATTGGAAACCGTGAATGCTCAACTATCAGCGAAAGTGGAGGAACTGGATCACGCCAATACTGACATGGAAAACCTCTTTCGGACGACGGACATCGCCACGTTATTTCTCAGTGCCGATTTATGTATTCAGAAATACACTCCGGCTGCGCAAAAAATATTTCAGTTTTTGAGTACCGATCTCGGCCGGCCGATCGCCCAATTGACCGCATTTTGTGAGGATGGAGCCCTCTTGACGGATATTCGGGACGTGTTGCGCACCTCAAAGCCCAAAGAACACAGCCGTCGATTTTTCAATAATCCTCAGACCTACTTTTCACGCATAACGCCCTATCAAACCAGTGACGGGCAGATCCAGGGAGTCGTGCTGACTTTTGTGGACATCACCCCGCTTCGCAGGGTGGAAGATCAAGCACTTCGTTTTTCTCGACAACTGAAGGTGATGGCAGAGTTTGCACAGCTGGCACTTCAGGAAAGAGAAGTACTCAGAGTGATGGACGAATGTGTGAGACATCTGAGTCGGACCTTATCGATCGAAATGGCCAAGGTCCTGGAATTATTGCCCGGTGAACACGCTCTCCTTCTTCGCGCCGGAATAGGGTGGAAAGAAGGCCTGGTCGGCCACGCTGTCGTGAGCGCCGATCTCAATTCCCAGGCAGGCTTTACGCTCATAAGTGACAAGCCCGTGATCGTCTGTGATCTCAGTCGGGAAAACCGGTTTGCCGGTCCCTCCTTATTGATCGATCATGATGTGGTCAGTGGCATGAGTTGCATTATCCGGGATCAGGAGGGCAAGCCGCATGGAGTTCTCGGTGTGCATACGTCATCAAAGAGGGAATTCCAGGAGAAGGAGGTGGAGTTCCTACAGGCCATGGCCGATATTCTGGCTTCATCCATACACCGGAAATATATCGAAACCCAACTGCAAACTCTGACTCAAACGCTGGAGCGTCGGGTGGATGAACGGACCGAGGAACTTATTCAGCACCAACAACGATGTCGTCAACTGTCTTTAGACCTCATTCTCGCCGAGCATCGTGAACGGCGTCGCATTGCCATTGAGTTGCATGATTATTTGGGTCAGTTGCTGGTGGTTGGGAAGATAAAGATCGGTCAATTGCAACAAGTGGATCTTTCCCCTCAGCAGGGACCCCTCGTCAGGGAATTGGAAGAATCTCTGGATGAAGCCTTGGATTACACGCGGGACCTCATTCCTCAAATCAGTCCGCCCATCTTATATGAATTCGGATTCATAGCGGCCATCCGGTGGTTGGCCGAAAAAATGGATCGGTATGATTTGCACGTTACGGTGACGTCTCATCTTGAGAATCAGGAATTGAACATTTCCGAATCGGTCTCGATTATCCTGTATCAAGTCATCAGGGAATTATTGCTGAATGTGATGAAACATGCCCAAACCCAGGAAGCCTCCATTGTGATCAATCAAGACTTATCGGAATTTATTGAAATAGAAGTGGCGGACTCCGGATGTGGGTTTGATCAGTCTTCGGCCAACCACACGTTTTCTCAATGTGAAAAATTCGGGCTGTTGAGCGTTCAGGAACGCGTGGAAAGTCTTGGAGGAGAATGTGAGGTTCGTTCGAGGATAGGGGAGGGTACTCGAGTGCGGCTCAAGGTGCCCGTTTCCCATCAAGACGCTGACGTTGAACCCATTCAGACCTCCTCTCCTCCCATGGCGGCGCAGGCTCCGATTCCAAGGAAAACGGAGGCCAGCATTCGGGTCGTTCTTGCGGATGACCACCCCATTTTCCGTGAAGGATTGGGCACCATGTTGAATGCCTGTCCCGATATTCAGGTAATCGGAGAAGCCGAAAACGGCGAACAGGCGATTGAGCTTGTTCAGACCCTCCACCCAGACGTGGTTGTGATGGATATCAATATGCCGGTGATGAACGGAATAGAAGCCACCCGTCTCATCAAAGCCGGCCACCCGTCAGTTCATATCATCGGGTTGTCCATGCATGGGGATCAGATCGTGACCAGGCGCTTTGCGGAGGCTGGAGGAGACGAATATGTGTCAAAAGGGGATTCCTTCGGTTCCTTCGCCGAAGTCATTCGATCCAGTCAAAAAAACCATGATGTCTCCTGAAGGCCTCCTATACGGGGTAGAGCCTCCGGGCGAACGGTAAAGTAAGGAGAGGCAACCTCACACCACCACCCTCATCTTTCATGATCGGCCTCCCAGTTCACCGGTTGTCCTGCTGAGCTGAGGGTGTGGCATCCAGCTCAGCGGTGAGCCAGTGATCCTGGGACCACGTCTTCCATTCGAAGCCATCGAGCGCTTTGACGTGAAGCCGCTCCGGAGAAGACAGGGAACGCTGGCCGATTTGTTCCCCATCTGCCAGAGTGCCGTTCCCGCCTGTGCCGTGTTCAACTCCGATGCGCCATATTCGGGAAAGTCCCAGTCGATTGGTCTTATACCTGGCAGAGAGAATGGTGTTACATGCCGTCAATCTTGAAGCGCGGCCGGAGCCTGTCTTCTTATTCAGGGGCATGATGCCATCCCATTGTTTCCCCCCTCTTTCGTAGCCGTATTCAGAACCCGCATCTTCCATTCGACAATTTTCAAGGGATCTTCCCCTTGAGACCAAGGGTTTTGGGTAGTACTCGCAATCCGGGTGAGAAACTACAGTCGGACTATCAACATAATTTCTCACCTAAGAACGAAGGAGGCGTTATGCAAACGTTTACTCTGGACGCTATGAGAACCGAGTACCCCGATGTTTTCCCGCAATTGATGAATCAAATGCAGCAAGCACATTGTTCGCGGTGCGGAGGAAGCATGATCGAAGAGACGTATATGGATATTTTTTCCGATTATGAGGATTTTCAGTTTCAGGCCAAGCACTGTATTCAATGTGGTGATGTTATCGATCCTTTTATTTTGCTGAATCGGTTGCGAGGGAATCAGGGGGGGATTCCTGCTGTGAATGCCTTGGCTCAGCCGCGTCACCGTGAAAATGGGTTGGTGATGACCGGGGAATCATGACCATGCACTCTTCCTGGATTCAGCCCCAACAATGACAACTCAAGGACTCATCTGATGAATGGCAGAACATATAGGTTGCATTGGATGTGTGGAATCCTCCTGAGTCTCGTCATGGAGGGAAATGGCCTCGCTGCGGAGATGCCGAAGGAACCCGGTGAGGCCAAACTCGTCCATGAAGATGTGAATATTATCACGGGATTGTATATCCGGGAATACTCCTTAAGGGGAGACGGCATCGTCGATTATAAAACGGCCCGACAAATAATTTTTTATGAAAATAACAAATTTTGGAATACGGTCGTCGAAACTGCAGAGTGGCCTTTGTTCTATTGGCTTGATGACAATCGAGATGGCGTCTTCGATCAGTTTGTCGACCAGCGTGTAGAAGGCAATGGGGCCTATATCATCCCGTATTTGCCGGTTTCGGGGAAGTAGTCCATGCATCATTTTATGAGAACGGCTTGTGTATTCAGCATTCTGGCATGGTCTATTTCCGGCGGATGGGCCTTCTCCTTCCCACAGCCGGCTGTCGCCGAACAGCACCATTGGCAGAAGCAATCCGTGACATTTCTGGGAACCACTTTTGACCCGAATAGTGAACCCATAGGAATTGTGACTGAACTAGACATTTCATTCCGGAAACAGGAAGGTCAGGAAGCGCTGAATGTGACATTTTCGAGCGGACCGGGAAAATTTTCACCGTTTACTCAAGTGGCGATTCAATCCGGAATCGTCTCTGCGGCTCGTATGGCCGGTCTGGATCCAAAGACCTGGAATGTATTCCTCACATTTCCGAGTCCCGGTGTGACGATTTACGGAGATAGTCTGACCGCAATGGTGAGCGTCGTGACTTTGGCTATGGCTAACGATAACCCCATTCTCCTGAACCGGGTCATGACCGGCAAAGTGACTCCTGATGGTCATATTGGGGCGGTGGGAGGAATCCCGCTGAAAATCCAGGCCGCCTATGCGGAACATATCTCGAGAGTGATTATTCCTGACGACCGGTTGCCTGAAGACAACGAGTGGCAGACGCCATTTCTTATGCAGATTTCACCTGTTAATACCGTGTTGCAGGCCTATCAGATGTTAACGGGAACGACCCTTTCGAGCGCGAAAAACGCCACGGGATTGATGGTGCAGAATTTCAACGAGCGACAAGGAAGAAACTAGGCGGGATGATTTTGACGCCAAATGTCCCTGATGGTTGAGACTAAGCTTTCAGCCGGTCCTCCCTTCGTGACAAAGGCCGCCGCTCCTGCATCTTGGAACCATCGGGCCACCTCCGGCGTGTCGTACACGGATAATCCGATAAACACCGTATCTGAAAGGAGAGGTTTCATTCTTTTGATGGCTTCCAGTCCGTCCATTTTGGGCATATGAAGATCCATCACCACCACGTCAGGGTGGAGTGATTCATAGAGGGTTATCGCATGCTCCCCGTCTTCTGCCTCTCCTACCACTTCAAAATCCAATTGAGAGTTCAGGATATGGCAAAAGCCCTCACGAACCATCTTATGATCATCCGCGACCAGAATCCGGATTCTTCCCGAGCGTGAACGGGCGGGTGGTTTTGGTCTGTGCGAATCCACGAAGGTCCGGTCATTCGGGGGGGGGGCGGTTTCCTCCATGGCGGTTGGAAGGGGAATGCGAAGGAGCGCGTGTGTCCCTTTTTGGAGAGCGGAGGTAAGGACCATTTCTCCGCCGATGGCTTCCAATCGTTCCCGGATACTGAAAAGCCCGAATTTGCTTGAGGATGCTTCATTTCTGTCTTGATGCCCCTCGGAAAAACCCTGCCCGAAATCTTCCACCTCAATGTGCAAATGGTTGTCGGCTTGGAGGGAAAGGGTGACCGTGGCTTCCTGCACCCCCGAGTGTTTGAGAACGTTATACAACAATTCCCGAACGGATTGAAACACGAGAACGGCCTGATCCTCAGGCAGATTCGGAGTCTGCTCTACACTGGTGAGTGTGACGGTGAGTCCCTGTTTTCCCATTTCAGATCCCAACCAGACGAGTGCGGCATGGAGTCCGAATTCATAGAGACAGGTTGGACTGAGTTGGGTCACCAATGTGCGTGTATACGTTAAGGATTGGTCCAGGATACTATCCGCCTCTTGAAGCACCTTTCCAAGGCTTTCCATATCGGTAAGTGATTGACCTTGATTCAATTTGAGTCGGCAGACGACAAGGAGTTGTGCCAGATAATCATGAAGGTCGGAAGCCAGCCGGCGTCGTTCGCGTTGTTCGGTCAGTGTGAGGTCGGAGGCCATGGCCCGTAGGCGTTCCTGGTTGCGAGTGAGTTCAATCGTTCGTTGGATCACACGCTCTTCCAGGGTTCGATTCAATTCGGCTAATTTGTCACTGGTTTCTTTTTGGGCGCTTTTGTCTCGAACCACCTTGGCAAATCCGATGAGATTGTCCCCGGGGTCGCGTATGGCCGTCACCGCTCCGCTGGCCCAAAATCGTGAGCCATCAGCTCGAACCAGCCAATTGTCATCGTCCCCTTTTTCTAAGGCTTCCGCCCTCCGCAATTCGGTGTCCGGACGACCAAGGCGCCGATCTTCAGGAGTAAATAACATAGAAAAATGTCGACGCAATGCCGCGTCTTCTGTGTAGCCAAGGAGTCTCTCCGCTCCGGCATTCCAATGAGTAATATTCCCATCCAAATCAAGCAGGATAAAAGCCAGTCCGGTGGCTCCATCAACAAATAACCGGTACTTTCTTTCGCTATCCCGGCGAATTCTGTCGATTTTTTCCCGTTCAATGGCATAGTGCAAAATTCGGGAAAGTAACGCGGCATTCATCGAAGATTTAGGGATATAATCCTGTGCCCCTAGTTTGATGGCCTCAAGCGCCAGCGGTTCATCCTCATTCACCGTTAACACGACAAGGGGAATCGTTGAGCTCGCTGCCCGGATTCGTTTCACCGTTTCAAGACCACCGGTTTCCGGAAGATTTAAATCAAGGAGAATGAGGTCAAACGTGGTGCTCTGAATTTTGGTGATGGCCTCGTTGAGAGTCGATGCGTGGGTAATATGAAAGGGAGACATGCCGGACGCATCTCTCAGATGCTCTCGCACTAATTCTACGTCGGCAGGATTGTCCTCCACCAACAGGATGGAATGGGTATGAGACTGAGGATCGCTCATGACTCTGACACTTTTGGAGGAAGTTTCACCACGGCAAGCCAGAAATTTTCGAGTGATTGGATCATTTTGATGAATCGTAGAATATCAATGGGTTTCACCAAATACGCATTGGCATGGAGATCGTAGCTACGCAAGACATCGGCTTCGTCATCTGAGGTGGTCAACACCACCACGGGAATGGTGCGGGTGTGCGGATCGGATTTGATTTCCTTCAAAATCTCTCTCCCGTCCTTTTTGGGAAGGTTTAAGTCTAACAGAATCAGGTCCGGTCGGGGGGCCTGTTGAAAGGGTGCTGTCTGCCGGATGAAGGCCATAGCGTTGACCCCGTCTTGAACCACATGAAGGGTATTTTGGAGGCGAGCTTCCCGAAAGGCTTCCTGGGTGAGACGGATATCAGCGGGATTGTCCTCTATTAGTAAAATTTCAACAGGATTCTGCATGAAACATCTCCGGTTTATTTAGGTAAGGTGAAAGAAAAATTGGATCCTACTCCCGATTCGGATTCGACCCAGATCCGGCCTCCGCGACGTTCCACGATTTTCTTACATATGGCCAGACCGATTCCGGTTCCCTCGTATTCTTCCCTCGTGTGCAATCTTTTAAATGGAAGAAAGATCCGTTCGAAATATT
>JAUIKP010000042.1 GCA_030430725.1 Nitrospiria bacterium | reverse complement strand
GGGCAGTCGGAAATTGATCAACGAATTGCAAAATTATCGATTCCCAATGTCACACCCGTCGAATCAATCAAGGAACGATTCCAACGGCTCGAAGTGCAGCCCAACTCAAAACCTGGTCAATCTTCGTCTCCGGCCTCCCCTGGCAAAAACCAATATTTGGCGATGGTCGAGGACAGAATTGATCATGAGTGGAGGGCCCTTCCACTCGTCACAAACCCTCCGGTCGTAGTCCTCAAATTTCGTATTTCCCGATTGGGGGAGATTTCTAATATTCGCATTGATGAAAGTTCAGGTAACAGGAACTACGATTCCGCAGCCAAACGGGCGGTATCTGCCGTGAATCCATTACCACCTTTTCCACCAGACATTTCTGATTCATTCTTTGAAGTACGGTTTCGATTCATCAAAAAAGATTAGAAGGACACCAGCTATACCATGAAGAAAGCACTCAAAACTGTGTATGCCATTCTGGCTCTTCTCGCCTTTTCCGTATCTCCGGCCTTTCTACATGGGGAGGAAGCGGATCTTAAAGCTACACGTTCAGAGTTTCAAAAAATCCCCATTTGGGTAATGGGGTTCTCGCCCGTTCAACAAGATACCGGCCTTTCAAAAGACCTCGAGTCCCAAGTCGCCTCGGTCCTTAAAGCGGATCTCAAACGCTCACAAATATTTTCGATTGCTGAATTGCCTCCTGCTAAAGGGAATTTTTCTGACAATAAATGTATGAGTCTTTCCTCAAATTTGGCTCCACACTTTCAAAAGGTGACAGTCTCCACTTGGGGCAGAATAGGAGTAGGAGGGACATCAACCGGAGTCCAGGGACTCATCCTTGATGCCTGCGCATTTGATCCTGGACAGCAGGATGTGTTGACTGGGAAACGGTACTTTTCCCTTAGAACGACAGAAACCCTCACTCGCTTAATGGCCCACCGGTGGGCAGACGAACTGGTTTATCGGTATACCGGCGAGCAGGGCATTGCCAGAACCAAAATCGCATTTGTAGGTCAAAAGGACAATGGACGAGAGCTTTTCGTTATGGATTACGATGGGTATAATCCGCAACAGGTCACCGCTGATGGGTATTTAAACCTCATGCCTACCTGGGCCCCGGACCGGAAATCCCTTATTTACACTGCATATCGGGATCGGAAACAATTGATTATAAAAAGGGAGTTGGCTACCGGTGGGGAGGAAGTTTTGGTCTCCCCAGCCAGTCTGAACATCACCGCGACCTTTGCTCCAAATGGAAAATCTATCGCCTATTCGGCGGCCCAAGATGGCAACTCGGATATTTATCAGATAGAATTGGACAGTAGAAGTGTGATGCAGTTAACCTCCCATAATAGCGCAGATTTGTCCCCGTCATGGTCTCCCGACGGGCGGCATCTGGCCTTCACCTCAGATCGGGGAGGCCGCCCCCAAATTTACATCATGGATGCCGATGGCTTGAACCCCCGTCGATTAACCTATGATGGAGACTACAACGCGGCGCCAGCCTGGTCTCCAAAAGGAGATTGGATCGTCTATGTATGTCGGATACCAAACGAGGGATTTAAATTATGCCGCATCAGTCCGAATGGGGAACAACGGAAACAAATCACCAACGGGAAAAGCATTGATGACTCGCCTTCCTGGGCTCCAAACGGACGCCATATTGTCTTTAGTTCGATTCGAAGAGGAGAGAGTCAATTATACATCATCACGAGCGAGGGGGAAGGATTGGAGAAAATTTCCTTGACGGGCGAACATCTCAGCTCTCCCTCCTGGTCGCCATTTCAACAATAAATAACGAGACACCACCCGTGATAGTCCAAAAAAGGAGTCGTTCCATGCGCCCAGCCATTCATGTAGTTTCACTTCTTAGCATACTCAGTCTTTCACTCGTCAGTCTTTCGGGATGTGGAGAAAAACGGATTCACGTCTCCACCGCTTCGGGCTCACCAGGCGAAGAAACTGGGGCATCAGCCTCGGACACTGATACAGCAGGGTTAACAGGAACTTCAATTGATGAATCGCTCCTGCCAGGGCAAGGCACCCCCACCGATGAAATTCAGGCAGATGCAGGTCAACCAATCCCTCCGGTTGACCCTCTCAATTTTGGTTACGACCCCAACCATATGGATGAATCGTTTAAGCAGAATCTTCAAGCTGAAATGCCTTCTGGGAATGACTCTGAATCTGGTCAAGACCCTGAAATTGAGAAAAACGGTACCAGTTCGTCGACACCATTCAACGATGGAAATGACATCTCGACTCAATCCAGCTCTTCAACCATGAACGGCTCACCCCACGACCAAACAGAGACCTCCCCCTTTACTTCCCAGACGGAATTCCAAAATGATCTTTCGAATTTGCCAAAGGAGATGGAACCAATCCCTGAAACCTTTCAGGTAGCAAAAGCTGAACCGTCAGACATCATCCGAGAGCAGTTGGAAAAAATTCAAGAGGAAGAGTTGGCCACAATATCTGCTGGCTTAGAGGACGTATTTTTTCATTTTGACAGTTGGGCTCTGACCGCAGAAGCCAAGGATTCCCTCGAACGAGACATGGCGTGGCTCAACAACGATCCCTCCTCACATCTAATTATTGAAGGACATGCCGACCAGCGCGGAACGCAGGCCTATAATATGGTGCTTGGGAAAAAACGAGCCATGGCTGTTCGGGATTTTCTCTCTCAATTGGGGGTCGATCCTTCAAGATTGACCGTTATTTCCTATGGCAAGGACAAGCCCTTTTGCCAGGACATCACAGAAGTGTGCTACCAATTGAACCGACGGGGACATCTGCTTGTTCAAAACTAGCCACTTCTTTCGATCGACCAGATTTCGGAAACCATGGAGGGATAATTCCAGAGTGAATATAGGGTGGACTTTGAAACATGTTTCAAGATTGTGGCCATCATTTTTTTCGTTCAATTGGGTAGTGGTCTGTGGCATCGGTAGTTTTTTGGCTACTGGTTGCGTGGCTCAACAAGCTGATCTGGCCCGAATACAAAAGGATTTAGAACAGCAAATCGCCAAAATCAAAGAGGAAAAAAAGACTCTTGGTCTACAAGTTGACGAAACCAAGGCGCAACTGATCAAGATGAATGAGGATGCGCAAAAAACACGGGGCAATCTGGCTTCTATAAATCAAAAAGCCACGCTCCTCCAAGAAAAGGATATGGCGAGTCTATACGGAAAACTTGAAGAAACTGAAAAAAGCATCCAAGACCTCAAAAAGGATTTGACCAACCAAACAGGCGCATTGAAAGCTGATGTGCAATCGATTCAATCAACAATTCAAACACATGAGGAGGATCTGCAAACGGTAAAAACCCACAATACGACCCTCGCTCAACAGGTGGATGAAAACAATGTCGCGTTAACCACAAACATGGGCGAATTTCAGAATTCCCTCACCCAATTTAAGGAAACACTGACCAGCCTCGGAACGACGATTGGACAGGTCCAAACAGATTTGTCAGGACAACGGCAAGACCTGGAAACCGTGCAATTTCGCACAGAAAATCTGGCTGGTTCGATGCTCCAGGTTCAGGGAGGTCTAGAGAAATCCGGAGAGTTGTTCAATGCGAGCCTTGAAGAGCAATCAAAACAAATCACTCAGCTGGAAAATCAGGTCACGACCCTGCAAGAGAAACTTACCGCCGATACCCAAGCTCTTCGTTCCTATCTAGAACAGGACGTGAAAGCGTCTATGGCGGGGTTAGTTGCCGAAATAGAAACCCAACAAGGACCAATATTAGCGCAAATTGATTCCCTACAAAAAGATATGGAAGCACTGGGAACGCACGTGCAAGCGGATGCCAATCACGTGCAGGATCTTTCCCAATCAGTTCTCAAGCTACGCGAAGCCCAGGAGGTCATGGGGAGTCTACTCGGGAAACGCGGAGATGAAATTATTCAACAAGCCGGACGAATTTCCGAACGCATGAATATGATTGAATCACACCAAACCGCACTGACCGAACAACTCCAATCCAATACCGAAAAAACGTCAACCCATTTGGCCGAGGTAAATGCCAGCCTGGCCTCCATTACTCAAGCACTTGACCAAGCCAGGGAATCACTCTCCAGTCGCCTGGTTAAACAAGAAAAGATGGGACAATCACTCAATCAGTCGGTTCAACACATCCAACTATTGAAACAAGATGTCCAGGACCAAAAGCAACAAGCACAGGCGATCAATCAGATTACAGATCAACTCAACCAGACGGTCGACCGCCTAGGCTCACGACTAAAGGACCTGGAAACTCATCAATCTGGGCTGGTGGGGAAAATTGACTCTGACACCCAGATGACTAATACCCACCTCCAGGAAGTCAACAGCGGGATTCAATCCGTCGCCCAAGCCTTGGAAAATGTCAGTACGAAGTTGAATGCTCGCATTGAAAATCAGGAACAGCGACTGAATCGAGCCATGACTTCTTTCCAACAGGTCCAGGGAACCGCTGATACCTCACAAAACAATCTGGCTCACCTCAATCAGTTAACAGAAACTGTCAATAAATTGCGTGATGTGATTACGACTATAGGGACTAAATTAGGTGAGCGGGTGGACCAACATGAAGATCGTCTAGGCCAATTAGCCCAGAGAGTCAACCGCTTGCAAACACCCAAATCGCAAAAATAGGGGACATTATTACTAAATATTCTCTAAGAAAGACCGAGTATATCTCTGTACCGTCCTAGACCCTTTGTCTACAATCCATGGTAATTGATAGGATGTAAAAATAACGGGTAATTGTTTTCCACATATTTGAAGCCGAAGTCGGAATTTGATGACTCATACTTGTCCCAAAATGGTTATGTTGGTTGTGTTAACCCTCACGGGCGGGTGGGGTTGTGCAACAGAGCCCAATCTGACTGACATCCAAAAACAAGTCCAAACCCTCATAATACAACAGGAAGCCTCCCACAAGCAGGAGAAACAAATTCTCGACCGAATGGAGACGGTTGAATCGCAATTGGACGAACATGATTTCTTAGTGGGAGAACTGATCAAGACAGAAGAAGAAGCCAGCCTGGATACTCGACACCTTCTGGAAAAGCTCGAACGGACCAGTGCTCTACTCCGAGAACAAATTGAACAAACCCGCACCACCACTCAACGCCGAGATAAGGACCTGTCCATTCGGGTAAAGGCTTTGGAAAGCCGAATAGACAACGTGATCCATCAACCCCGATCTGTGTCAGAATCTCCGGAAGACACTATGCCTAACTCCGCAAGCCCTTCTTCCGATCTGAAAGCAACCCAGACAGGAGCCCCCACAGCACCGACTTCCCCTGAAGGAAGGGCAGGAGAAGAAAACGAAGCCTCGGCCTTTCGGTCAGCCTATAAAGTTTTTCTTAACGGAAAGTATGACCGTGCCTCAGTGGAATTCCAACGATTTGTCACAAATTATCCTTCGACCACCTTAACCCCTCAAGCCTATTACTATCTTGGGGAATCGTTTTACGTGCAAAAACAATATGACCCTGCCAAGCAAGCTCTAGAAGAACTCATCAGCCGCTATCCAAGCAGCAAATACCGGAGCCACGCATTATACAAGCTCGGACAGATTATGCTTGAGATCGATCAACGATCAAAAGCTCAGGAACTGTGGAACTCCATCATCCAAGATTACCCAGATACACCGGAATCCACCCAAGCGAAGGAACAATTAAAAAAATCTGGGCTGTCTTGATTCTTTGCAAGTCTTCGCATTCTTTTCACCCTAATCACCCCGTGCTGGGAATCCCATGCTTTCGACCGTAACTGGGAAAGTTCAAATTCTTCCAGACCATGTGTCGTGTCGTATTGCCGCAGGAGAGGTGGTGGAACGACCAGCCTCCGTAGTGAAGGAACTGATCGATAACAGCCTGGATGCCGGCAGCACCTTAATCACTGTGGAAGTCGAAGAAGGTGGGCGACGAGTCATTCGCGTCACGGATAATGGGACAGGCATGATGCGAATGGATGCTCAATTGGCTTGTCAACGTTTTGCAACCAGCAAACTTCGATCCGAAGACGATCTCTTGACACTCAGGACGATGGGATTCCGAGGGGAAGCCCTCCCCAGCATTGCCTCCATTGCTCGTTTTTGCTTGAAGACAGTGCCACGCGACAGCACACTTGGGACCCAAACACTGTCCACGGGAGGCGTAGCATGGGAGGTTCAAGACTATACCGGGCCTCAAGGCACCCAAGTGGAGGTGCGTGATCTCTTTTTTAATACTCCGGGGCGACTGAAATTTCTCAAAACCGTTCCCACTGAATTTTCTAAAGTCTGTTATGTCGTCCAACAGGCCGCAACCGTGCATCCAGGTATCCACTTTCGATTACGCCACCAGAATCATAAGGTGCTGGAATACCCTGCCGTATCCTCCCTTCAAGATCGATTATTACAGATCTACGGACCAGACTTCCTTGCACGCTTCCTCCCCATCACCTATAAGTCTGGTTCATTTCAACTCACAGGGTTTACTGTCAGCCCTCACCATGCACGAACGTCTCGTGCGCCACAGGAAATTTTTGTTAATGGACGCCCTATAAAGAATTCGACCATATCCCATGCGGTACATGAAGCCTACGGATCCTTTTTACCAAAAGGAAAACAACCACAATTTATGGTGTTTATCCATCTTGATCCACAGTCAATCGACATCAATGTCCACCCGACTAAACGGGAGATCCGCTTCTCTCATCCGGAAATCATTCATACGGGCGTTCTCCGTGGCATCAAAGCTCTCTTTTGCACGCAACCTTCATCCGGCATTGTATCCGATGAACACAAGGAGAAGGCTGGTCCAGTGCCTCATTCTGCCAGGCCATCATCCAGTTCCCTCAGCGTCGCACCGACTCCATTCCAGCATGGCCCTGAATTCCCTGGAACCGGCACCAACCGACATTCCACTCTTTCTCTATTTGTCCAGGAACCGCCCTCTGTCTATTCGGGCAGAGACCAGGCATGTGATATCTACCCGCTTGGACAGATTCATCACACGTATCTTCTCGGACAAATCGATCAAGATCTATTTATTGTCGATCAACATACCGCTCATGAGCGGGTTCGCTTTGAGAGACTGCTTCGGTCATGGAAGAAAAAAGAAATTCTCCAACAACGCCTACTCATTCCTGAGCCGGTGGAACTTCTTCCCCACCAGGGAGAATTATTGGAAGAATGGCTGCCCTCCCTAACTCAAGCGGGATTGGAGGTGGAACGATTTGGAACCACATCTTATGTGGTGCGAGCCATTCCCGCCATGTTAGGAAATATATCCGTAGGTTCCTTGGTCCTGGAATTATTGGATGAACTCTCAGAATGGCAATCAACAGATTCGCTGGACAACACGATTAAACCCATTCTGGCTACCATGGCCTGTCAAAGTGCCGTTCAAGCCGGACGTCCCATGACGCAACCGGAAATCACCATCCTTTTACAGGATTGGGCACAAGAAAATTTCCCCATGACCTGTCCCCATGGAAGGCGGGTGGCCATTCGACATTCCTTGGAAGAATTGCACACCCTGTTTGCCCGTCCATTGAAATAAGACTGTTCGCTGATTGTTCATGAAACAGGCCGACATCATCTCAACATGGAAACCCATCGTCGCCATTGTGGGGCCCACCGCAATCGGGAAAAGTCGCATTGGAATTGAAATCGCTAAAATTCTCAACACGGAAATTTTAACGGCAGATTCCCGACAGGTTTATCGTGGCATGGACATCGGCACGGACAAACCTTCTTTAAGCGAACGACAAAATATACCTCATCGCTTAATCGACCTCGTCGATCCCAACCAATCCTTTAACGCAGGTGATTTCAGGCATTACGCCACCCAAGACATTGCTCGCCTGCATCGCCAGGGTCTCCTGCCCCTGGTCATCGGAGGTACCGGATTCTATATCCGAGCCCTCTTACGAGGCCTTTGCCCTGGTCCACCGGCTAATCCGCTGATTCGGAGTGAATTAGCCCAAGAAGCCAAAATTCAGGGACCCGCTTTTCTATACGAAAAGCTTCAACAGGTGGATCCCGACCTCGCGCAACGGCTTCATCCCAATGATCAACACAAGGTCCAGCGGGCACTGGAAGTGTACCGCATTCTTGGAACGCCCCTATCGGTAATACAGCAGCAACACCGTTTTGACGACGCTCCGTATCCATCCTTATGGATTGGACTCACCATGGAACGCCAAGCCCTCTATCAACGAATAGAAACCCGCGTGGAATGGGAAATCCAGAAAGGGCTTGTGGAAGAAACGCAATCCCTCCTGAATCATGGATTTTCTCGAGAACTCGGGTCCATGAAAGGGCTAGGTTATCGACAGTTTTCAGGGTATTTAGCGGGAGAATATTCCTATAAAGAGGCTGTACGATTATTAAAACGCGATACGCGTCACTTCGCCAAACGACAAATGACCTGGTTTCAGAAGGAATCCGCGATCCAGTGGATGACATTGGAAGAGTCCGACATCCCTGATCGAGCGGCCACTAAAATCGTGCACCACATCAATGAATTTCTGTACACCTTCGTAAATTTACCATTTCCTACGGAAGCAACGTCCCATTAAAATCAACCCCATCGTCTGGTTTAACCATACAGGGCCGTTCATGGTACAATGCCAAAAATTTCAGTCCGATGAGTCAGAAAAGACTCTCCATTAGTTCGGCTCAAATCAGCATGCCACCAAAACCACATGCCGTGCCCCTTTAAGCAGAGAGACCTTCTTACATGACGGAGAACGAGTAAGTGAAGACTAAACGGCCATCGTTACGTCCCCAACAGGCCCAGATCGGAATTATCGGAGGCAGTGGATTGTATGAAATGGAGGGGTTCACCAACCTAAAAGAAGTGCGGGTGGCCACCCCGTTTGGGAAGCCTTCGGACGCCATAATTTTGGGAACCTTTGAAGGCATGCGCGTCGCCTTTTTGGCCCGCCACGGTCGAGGACACCGCACACTTCCTTCCGCCATCAATTATCGCGCGAACATTCATGCCCTCAAAGCCCTCGGTGTGACGCGAGTATTTTCCATCAGCGCGGTGGGAAGCATGAAGGAATCCATTCGACCGGGAGATTTTGTCCTTCCTGATCAATTCATTGACCGAACCACTCAGCGTGCCAACACGTTCTTCGACCAGGGAATTGTCGCACATGTGGCTTTTGCAGACCCCATATGTGGGACCTTGTCGAGTGTGCTAGAAAAGGCTAGCCTGGGCGTCTCCGTCAGGGTGCACCGTCCTGGAACATACCTGTGCATCGAGGGGCCACAATTCTCCAGTCGAGCAGAATCGTTTCTCTATCGGCAATGGGGCGTTGATGTCATCGGGATGACAAATATTCCTGAAGCGAAATTGGCTCGTGAAGCCGAAATATGCTATGCCACACTGGCGTTGGTCACGGATTATGATTGCTGGCACGAGACGGAAGATGCCGTTTCCGTTGGTGCCATCCTATCGATCATGCGTCAAAACGTCGAAACTGCTAAAATCGTCCTACGGCACGCGTTAGCACTTGCAAAAAACCTTGAGTCTTGCTCCTGCCAGACCGCCTTAGATCACGCCGTCATCACGCCGCTTAATCGAATCAGTCCGATTTTGCGAAAGCGGTATCAGCTTCTGTTACGGCGTCATTTATTATCGACCACCTTACACACCAAAAAAAGGGCCTAATCATTATGGGTAATTTATTAGTAGTCGGATCCGTTGCCTTTGATTCTGTACGAACGCCATTTGGCGAAGCCTCGAATGTGCTTGGAGGATCCGCCACGTATTTTTCCACTTCGGCCAGTTTTTTTACAGATGTGAACCTCATTGCGGTCGTTGGGGAAGACTTTCCAAGTGAACACCTTGAATTCCTGCACAGTCGAGGCATCAATCTGGACGGATTAGAGAAACGGGCTGGAAAAACATTTCGCTGGCGTGGAGAATATTCCTATCAACTCAACGAAGCTCAAACTCTGGAAACCCATCTCAATGTTCTAGAAACCTTTCGACCGAAAATTCCCGACAGCTATACCACGCCGTCCGCCTTGTTTCTGGGCAACATCGATCCAGAATTGCAACTGGATGTCCTGAATCAAGTGAAGCGGCCATCTATCGTGGCATGCGATACCATGAACTTTTGGATTGAGGGAAAACGGGAAGCGTTATGGAAAGTCCTTGAACATATCGATATCCTCGTCATTAATGACGGGGAGGCCCGTGCACTGGGAAATGACGCAAATCTCGTACAAGTGGCGAAACGGATCTTATCCCGAGGCCCCAAAACCCTGATTATTAAACGAGGAGAATATGGCGTCTTAATGTTTCATCAGCAGGAAATTTTTGGGGCTCCGGCCTATCCCCTGGAGGCGGTAAAAGATCCAACCGGCGCAGGCGACACCTTTGCTGGCGGCTTTATGGGGTATCTTTCTGCTACGGAGAATTACTCACAAGCCGGGCTTCGACAGGCCATTATTTTTGGAAGTGTCATGGCATCCTTCAATGTGGAGGAATTTAGTCTGGACCGACTTCGGCATTTAACCCGTGAAGAAATTGACAAACGATTTACATCCTTTAAACATCTGACTCATTTTGAGGATTTGTCATAGGCCTCAGGATTTCGGTACACACACCTTGTACATAAGGTGTGCCTTCCCATGACAAGTCAATCAACATGAAAACCGGAAAGACCTTTCCCATTCAGGATAACGCCATGGACACTCTTGGTGGATTATTCCGACAGACCCGGGAACGACAACGTTTATCTTTGGAGCAAATCGCTTCCAGAACACGCATTCAACAGCACCACCTTCAAGCGCTTGAGGAAGAGGATTTCGCAAGCCTACCGGCCAAAGTGTTCGTGAAAGGATTCGTTCGGTCGTATGCACGTTCGTTGGGACTGGATGAAGAGAATGCCATCCAGCTTTTCCTCACTTCTTCCAGCAATTTCTATGATCGCACCCAAGAAGAGCAACAACACATCCAAGTCACCTTACAAGCCGCCCATCGTAAACGATTCAATTGGAATTTTGTTGTCGTTTTATTTCTAGCCATCGGCGGAGTCCTCTTTTATCTGCTACCCGAACAGCAGGAACCCCTTCCATCACCACCTGAATCCGAACCCCTTTTACCAATGAAGGGGAGTCAAAAAGACGCCCTACTTCAGCCCCCACCTCCAACAATAGAATTACCCGACAGGGTTTCATCAGAAGCCCCTGTTCCCAATGAGGTACAGGTCACTTCTCCTCCTCCAACAAGCATCACACCTTTACCACCAGCCCCTGAACCGCCACCAGCCCCTGAACCTCGACCGATATCCCCTTCCCCCGTTCCTGAAAAAACCACAGGATCCGATGAAACGCTGGTCCTAGAAATCGAAGCCACACAACTGACCTGGGTGGTGGTGCAGTCTGACGATCAGGCTCCGCATGAGGCCTTATTACAACCGGGACAAAAGAGCACCTGGAAGGCAAATACACAATACTTGCTCACATTAGGGAACGCTGCCGGTGTGGTCATCCGCCTTAATGGAGAACCACAAGGTCCATTTGGAAAACCAGGCCAAGTAGTCCGAGACATTCGCTTGAAACCCTGACGGCATAACACGAACACCCAGGGCTCCACACAATCTTTTCTCCTCAAATCCTTCAAATTTTTCATCCATTCGCAATCGCCGTATTTTCCGGATAAAGCCTAAAAAAACTCTAGACTTGGCTATCTATCGCGCCTTTTTCAAATCTTCGAGTGAATCCATCCCTCTTGACCCGCGATGGAATATTTATATGGGATCTCTCATTGAGAGTCCGGTCCTTCCGGGGTTCTTTGAGAGCTCATTGCGCTTTTCCCTGTCCCAAAGAACCCTGAGATTGTTACCGTCGGCCTTTATGGGTAGGCCGTTCAGGGTGCGTTATTGATATGCGCCCCAACTCTGTTTCACATTCTTGACAGGCGAAAAAACTGATTGATATGATGACGGAGTTTGTGTGGCTTAAAGGTAGCCTATACTTAAAAATAGAGTAGAGGCGCTCAGGCGACACCACTTTACAAAGAGGAAAAAAAGGGGAAGTCATTTCGTATCCCCATGGTTTTTTGCGGACTCATCAACTCTGTTAACCTAGGAGGCTTACATGACGTTTTCGATGAAAGTGCTTGG